>NZ_CALPCM010000018.1:0-59767 GCF_943193015.1 Hominisplanchenecus murintestinalis | reverse complement strand
AATTATCAATGTGCTTCAGTTGCCGAAAATAACTGGGGCATTTTTACTTTAGCAACGGCTGAAAATTAAGCGCTTACGATTAAAAACGGAAACCAACTAAAAAATATGATTCCATATCATAAAGGAAAGAACAAGAGATATTGGAAAAGCAATCTGCTGAGGGAATGCAGCAACAAGGAACAGTTAGACCAGATACCATTGTTATTAGACGTGAAAGATTTACTTGCACAGGCAAAGGCATTAGATAAAGATGGGCATTATCAAAGAGTAGCAAAGGGTATCTTGGAGCAATGTAATTATAACGATGTTTATTTGCAGAATGATTCTGATAAGGCAGAAGAAATCATTATCAGGGTACATGAAGCATATGAGAATTATTTAAAGGGAATACAGCTTATATCAGCGTCATATTCGGCAATATGTGGCGAAACTGCATAAAAGATAACCCCAACAATATTTAAGCTTTTAGGGGGATTCTGGTGCGGTTTAGCATATAGAATCTTCCTAGAATAACAATAGATGAATAAAGGAGATATGTATTGCTTGAAAGAAAAAGATATTTATAGTGTAGTACCAATTTAAGAAAGATTCTTACTGACAATTAAAGAAGCATCATTATATTTCAACCTTGGTGAAAATAAGATGCACAGGATAGCAAATGAATATGTAGATTCTGATTATAAATTCGTAGTTCAAAATGGTGGACGGACTATGATAAAGCGTAAAATGTTTGAGGATTTTTTAAACCAGACCACATCAATATAGACATGGAATAAAGGCAAATATCAATGGAAAAACAGCCCTTGGTGTGGTATGATAATACTGCACTAGGGCTTCTTCATACGAAAGGAGCAGATAACAGTAATGATTGAAAAAAGAAGGGATAAGAAAGGAAGGGTTTTAAGAAACGGAGAATGTCAGCGTAAAGATGGGTTGTATCAGTATGATTATGTTGATTTGAACGGAAAGGCAAAATGTTTATACAGTTGGAAGCTAGAGCCGGGTGATCCATTACCACAGGGAAAGAGAAAATGCAAGTCGCTCAGAGAAAAAGAGCGTGAGGTACAAAGAAATATTGATGATGGAATTGTACCCTATGGCGGTCAGCTTACGGTATTGGCACTGACAAAGAAATACATTCTGCAAAAGAAAGGGGTAAGGGAATCTACACGAGCAGGATATAAGACGGTTACAAATATTCTTGAAAAGGAAGAATTTGGAGCGAAAAGAATTGATAAAGTGAAATTGTCAGATGCGAAAGAATGGCTGATTAAATTGCAGGATCAGGACGGCAGAAGCTACAGTTCAATTCATACGATAAGAGGGGTGCTAAGACCGGCTTTTCAGATGGCGGTGGATGATGATTTGTTGAGAAAGAATCCATTTCAATTTGAATTGGTATCGGTTATTGTAAATGACAGTGTTACCAGAGATGCAATTACGCATGACGAGAAAAGAAAGTTTTTAGAATTTGTCAGGAATGACAAGCATTTCTGCAAATACTATGACGGCATTTATATACTGTTTTATACAGGAATGCGTATCTCTGAATTTGTAGGATTGACGATAAAGGATATTGACTTAAAGGAAAAGACAATCAACATAGACCATCAATTACAGAGAACAAGCCAGATGCAGTATATCATAGAGCCGCCGAAAGCAGAAGCAGGAAACAGGGTTATACCTATGCAGGAAGAAGTTTGTGAGTGTTTCAGGCGCATTATTCAGAACCGCAGGAAACCAAAAGTAGAGCCTATGGTTGGCGGTAAGGTTGGATTTTTGTATCTGGATAAGAATGAGATGCCTATGGTTGCCTTGCATTGGGAGAAATATTTTCAGCATATTGTAGAAAAATATAATAAAGTCTATAAAGTGCAAATGCCGAAGATTACGCCCCATGTATGCAGACATACATATTGTTCTCATTGTGCATCAAGTGGCATGAACCCAAAGCATTTACAGTATTTAATGGGGCATTCAGATATTAGCGTCACTTTGAATACATACACTCATGTAGATTTCGATAATGTCAAAAAAGAGGTTCAAAGCCTTGAAAAAGCTGTCCTGTAAATTCAGAAAATAAAGGTTGTTTTACAGAGATTTTTACAGAGAATGACCATAAAGATATGTGGCAAATCATGTCAAATCATGGAAAATCAGATAAAAGCGGTGTGCCACATAAAATACCGAAACCCTTGAAAATACAGCAAAATCAAGCATTTACGGAGGTTTTAGCAACATGATAAAAATATTATTCGTCTGCCACGGCAATATCTGCCGTTCACCCATGGCAGAATATGTTTTAAAAGATATGGTAGAAAAACGTGGGATTGCCAATCAGTTTTACATTTTCTCAGCAGCGACCAGCACGGAGGAAATTGGAAACGGGGTTCATTATGGAACCCGCAGGAAGCTGAAAGAGATGGGGATTTCATGTGGCAATCATCGTGCAGTCCGGATGCGGCAGTCAGATTATGAAAAATACGATTATCTTTTGGGCATGGATGGCTGGAATATTCGTAATATGCGCCGTATTGCGGGAGATGATACAGAAGGGAAAATCCACCGTCTTCTGGATTTTTCAGATAGCCCAAGAGATATTGCAGACCCTTGGTATACAGGGGATTTTGATGTCACTTACAATGACATTTTGGAAGGATGTGAAGCTTTTCTGGATTCCCTGGCATTGTAATCTGACTTTATCCTGAAGTTTATCCTCTAAATTTTCAAAGTATAATTTATCGAGGAGAGTGTTGCTGTCTGTTTTCTTTAAATAAATACTATAATCAGCCTAATAAGGGGTTGCTTATCTTAGAAAAACACAATATAATGTATTAAACGAGTGAAGAAAACACATAGCATTCTGGTGATATGTCAAGAACTTTTTGAAAAAGATTTTGATATGTTTTTCAGAAAAAAGGGTAACTTTAACAGACCTTCGGTATATTTTACGAAAAACCGAAGGTCAGTTCGACTCGATATTATATTCGGTGTCCAGCTTTTCGCCGGTGTACAGTTGGTTTTTGACCAGCAATCCAAAAACGAGTCGTACAAATTTACGAGATGTAAGCGCGAGTGCTCTTTTGTGCTGATGTCTGGTTACCTCAGCATATTTTCTGGCATAAAAATCAGCATATTGAGGGATGTGCTTCCTGACGCTGTTTGCCGCTTCGCCAAGATAGTAGCGAAGATAGGGATTTCCGGCTTTCGACATGTTGTTGTCCTCAGAAGTGAAATCTCCGGAATCACCTTTAGGCCAGTAAAGCCCGGCATATTTGGCAAGGGCATCGGACGAATGAAATGCTGTTATATCGCCTATTTCTGACAGGATCCCGGATGCCCATACTGGACCTATTCCAGGTATGGACCTGAGGATGATCAGGGCATTAGGGTTCATTCCGTTGATGCATTTCCCAATCGCCTGCTCTATCAGCCTGATTTCTTTCTGATAGGCATGGATGCAGTTAAACGAGCTTGCCAGTGATATGTTCAGTGGTTCGTACATGCACTTGTCTAACCGGTAGGAATCCCTGGCTGCCTTCCGCAGAAGTTCGGAAGTTTTGGATATGTCAGAGATGCGGTTCCTGCTCTTTTCCGCAAGAAAAGCAAGCAGATCCTCTTCCGGCATATCAATGATCTCCTGTGGTGACAGAAATTCTGTCAGGACAGCTGAGGACGTGGCACCATAGAGACTGCCAAAAGGCTTATCATCACCTTCAAGGAGCTGAAGCTCACTAAACTTCAGATAAAGATTAGACACCATATAAGTCTTCTCCCTGGTGATGCACTCAGAAAGGTGCATACGGTGCCTTGTAAGGCGTTTCAGGGCTATGAACTGCCCGCCGTGCCATGGCTCCAGTTTTTTCGTGCGGCCTACCCTGCCAAAGTCTGCAATGAGATATGCATCTGTGGGATCAGTCTTCTCCATTCCGATATAGGACTTTCGGTAATTGGAAGTGGTCTTTGGGTTTACACAGAAGACGTAAGGTCTGTAGGGCATGAGAACCTCGCTGGTCGACAGGAAGTTGGAAATATGCACGCTGTACACAGAAGTGGATTCCAACACGATAAGAAGGGTATCCAGGTTTTGATGCTTCTGCATACACTCCGCAATCATATCCACAAGCTGATCGGCACCCGGCTGATTATTGCCAAACGATGATGAGATGTATTTGTTTTCCTCAAAGTCCATCGCATAGACAGCATTGGTCTTTGAGCTTACATCAATACCTACAAACAAGGTGGACATATAGTTGATCTTTAACATGATATCACCTCCGTTCTGATCGGGATTTGTGAAGCCTGAAGCAAAAGGGTTATCCTGTGCTGCATACGGTGACCGAAACCTCGCGCAATGAGCATGCACCCAGTCAGCCTTTCTTGCTGGGGCTAACGGCTGGGGATGAAAATTCTGTGTCAGCGGAATATGCCGTATGTGCCAGGCTGAATGCTATCGAAGCAGTCTCGGACTAAGCCGGCTGAAAGGAGGAACAGCAGTGCCTTCGGACATCAGACTCTGCCTGATATCATACCACAGGATAAACAATTATGAAACTGGGTTGTACAGGTGATGAAAGGGTGGGAGGGGAATCCTCCTGATTGCCTTCACCTATATCATTAAGAAAGGATTATCAAAGTAACTGTTGACAGTATAGATGGGATAGGATATGGGGAAGATTCTCCTTCTGAATTATCCTTCATCTATATCACAAAAAAGAATAAGTCCATAGCCTGTTTTGATTGGCTATAAACTTATTATACGAGGAGGGAAAATATGAAAGGAGAAAAGAGAATATTTAAAACGATTATGAGCGTGCTGTTGGCGGTGGCGGTGTGCATTGCGGCGTTTCCGTTTTCAGAGAAGAGGGTTTGTGCGGAAGGCATCAGAGAGTACACGATTATGTCACGTGACGTGACAGGAGAGACAGATGTATTTGCATATTACCCTTCGTCTAAATGGAGGACGGGGCAAATAAATGAATACTTTACGAGTGAACCGGTAGATACGCAGATAGCTAATGGAGCTGCGGCTTCAGACATTTACTATACTGTCAAGTTTGTGGGTATAGGAGCAGTTCTATACGGATACAAAGCGCCTGCACACGGAGCGAGTGTAAAGGTTTTTGTGGATGATGAGGAGAAAGGGAGTTTTGACAGCTATGCAGCCCAAAGGACATCAGAAGATGTGGAACTTTGGAGAGTAGACGGACTGGAAGATAAAGAGCATATATTGAAGGTAGTAGCCACGGGAGGGCGGAATAATGCTGTAACTAATGCTGCAAACACCCATATTGAGGTGACGAAGGCGGTTATTACAGTTCCGGTTGGAACTGCGACGGGGATTGTGCTTGACCAAGATTCTTACAATATAAGAAAGGGAGAGTCGGTGAAGCTTACATACCAGTTTCAGCCTGAGGGCGCGCAGAGGCCGGATGATCTGGTATTTGTATCCGGGGATACTTCGGTGGCAGAGATTGATGAGCAGGCAGTGATTACGGCGAAAGGCGTAGGGGAGACGGAAATTACGGTTTCTTCAGAGAGCGGTAAATTTTCAAAGAGTGTCAGGCTTACCGTTCTGGAGCAGAAGGATGACTTGGACGCTATGTTTGTAGACAGTGGAGACCAGTATCAGCAGAAGGCTTACGAAAGGCTTCGGACAGGTGAAAAGGAACGCTCCAGGCAGGAATGGGCATGGAAAAACGATAGGGCAGTTTCTGAAATCGCAGTCCTGAGCAAAGGGAAAAATCTGGAGAATGTTTCTGTAAGCGTAACGGATCTTCAGAGTGTTTCAGCATCAATCCCTGCTTCGCAGGTAGAGCTTTCTTTCGTGAGGGAGGTAAAGGCATATACGGGGCATGCGGGATGGTATGCACAAAACAAGGCAATGAGACCGCCAACTGGCGACAGAGAGTATTTTCCGGAAGTAATCTATTCCGGTGACCCGGTTGACGTGGACAGCGAAAGGATTCAGCTCGTATGGGTGGAGACTTCTGTTCCGGAGAATACACCGGCTGGAGTCTACAAGGGAAAGATTACCATTTCTGCCGAAAATACAGAGGAGACGGTGGAACTGGATTACGCAGTGGAAGTGCAGAATGCAGTACTTCCTGATCCGCAGGACTATTTATTTGATGTGGAATATTGGAGCCATCCATATAATGTGGCATATTATTATGAAGTAGAACCATTCTCGGATGAACATCTGGAACTTTTGAGACAGCATATGGAGTTGTACAAAAGCCTTGGCGGACATGCTATTACAGCAAGTATTGTGGAAGAGGCGTGGGATGGACAGACCTATGGCGGAGGGAACGATATCCATTATCCATCGATGATTAAGTGGATTAAGAATACAGACGGAAGCTGGAGATTTGATTATACACATTTTGATAAATGGGTGGAATTGAATCTGGAGATAGGGATTGCAGATAAAATTATCTGTTACAGCATGATGCCTTGGGATAACGTTGTGAAATACACGGATGAAGCTTCCGGGACGATGATGCAAATGAGGGCACAGCCTGGCAACGCAGTGCAGTATGCGGAGGTGTGGCAGCCATTCATGGAGGATTTTGTAAGACATTTGGATGAGAAGGGCTGGTTCGACAGGACTTATATAGGGTTTGACGAGCGGACAGGTATGGCAACCGCCCTTAATCTGATTGATTCTGTTCAAAATAAAGATGGAAATGTTTTGAAGAAGTCAGCAGCTTTTAATGATTTCCAGAGTAATAAGGCAGTATTTGACCGTCTGGACTCTGCTTCGGTAGGATTACAGCAGATTCGTGATCACCTGGAAGGATTCAAACAGCAGATTATAGAGAGAAGGGACAATGGTAAGGAGCTGACGCTGTATACGGCGACGGAGCATGTGCCTAATAGCTTTACAAAATCTAATCCGGTGGAGAGCTACTGGACGATTATGTATGCGGGTTCCCTGAATACCACAGGCTTTCTGCGCTGGGCATATGATGCATGGGTAGAGGATCCGCTGGAGGAGTCTACGCACTGGTCTTTCCCGGCTGGCGACTGTTTTCTGGTTTATCCGTCAGAAAAGGATGCTGAAGTGAAGGAAAGTAAATTTTCTATACGTCTGGCGAAGCTGAATGAAGGCGTGCGGGATATAAATAAGCTTTATATGATGCGGGAAGAGTATCCGGAACTGGCAGCGAAGGCAGATAAGATTTTGGAAAATGTGAGCGGTGATGAAATTGGTGATTATGAGTACAGCACTATGGCGCCAACAGATAGCTGGGGGCGTCAGGCGAAGTGGCTCACAGAAAAAGGAAAGAAGGATATGCTTTCTGATATGGCAGCTGTGAAGCAGGGGCTTTATGAGTTTACAAAAGAGTACACGACGAAAAAGTATCCGGGTACGATTCAGGAGATTGAAATTTTAGGAGCGGATAAGAAGGAGTTTGAGTGTGGTGAAACGCTGCAGCTCTCCACGTGTGTGGAACCTTCGACGGCGGCACAGTCTGAGGTAAGCTGGAGCAGCAGCAACCCGTCGGTGGCATCTGTAGATGGTAAAGGGCTTGTCACCATGAAAAGTGCAGGGGAAGCAGTGATTACGGCAGCATCTGCGGAGAATGCCAATATCATGCAGAGCATTAAGGTTCGTGTTGTTTCTTCAGAGGCCAAGGAAGAACTGAACCGGCAGACAGATGCTATAGCTAAGCTGCCAAAGGATAAGTATACGGCTGATACATGGAAGAAGGTAGAAGTAGCGCTGGCAGAAGCGAATGCCGTCTTAAAGAAAACGGATGCTACGCCTCAGGAGATTAAAATAGCTTTGGATAACCTGAAGAAAGCGGTGGATGGACTGAAATTGGCAGAAGCAAAACCGCCGGTAGATATTCCGGTGAAACCGACGCCGGCTTTGGAGAAGGGAAAAGAATATTCTGTGGGAGCACTGAAATATGTTATACTTAGTACGTCTCCGGCGAAAGCAGCCTTAAGCGGCAGCAAGAGTAAATCCTTAAAGACTTTGAAGATGACCCCAGAGGTCACGGTTAATGGCGTAAAGTGCAAAGTGACAGGGATTCAGGCCAAAGCATTCAGAAACTGTAGGAATCTGAAGAGCGCGGTAATCGGGGCAAACGTCACAACCATAGGAAAGCAGGCATTTTATGGCTGTAAGAAACTGAGCAAAATTAACTTCAAGGGCAAGAAGGCGCCGAAGCTGGGTAAGCAGGCATTTAAGGGAACTGCGAAGAAGGTGAAAGTTTTGGCAGTGAAGATGAAGAAGAAACAAAGACAGGCATTTATGAAAAAATTGAAAAAAGCAGGTATGCGTACAATAAAGTAAGAAAGAGGGGGACGGTGCAAAGTTCTCAAAACCACTTTGTTTTTACCGGAATTTGTATTATAATAAAGAGCAAATAGCAGTACAGGAGGATAAATAAGGTGATTTATAATAATGTACTGGAGGCAATTGGCCACACGCCGATAATCCGGTTAAACAAGATAACAGGGCAGGATTCAGCAGAAATCCTGGTAAAATATGAAGGAGTGAATATAGGCGGTTCCATTAAAACCAGAACTGCTTATAACATGCTCAGAGAGGCAGAGAAAGCAGGAAAGCTAAAAGAGGATTCCATCATTGTGGAGCCGACAAGCGGTAACCAGGGAATCGGAATCGCATTGGTAGGGGCGGTGAAAGGCTATGCAGTCAGAATTATTATGCCGGATTCTGTCAGTGAGGAGCGCAGGAAGCTGGTGCAGCAGTATGGGGCGGAAGTGATACTGATCCATGACGCCGGAGATATCGGGAAATGTATTGATGAGTGTCTGGAAACGGCGCTTCGCATGGAAAAAGAAGATTCCAGAGTTTTTGTGCCTCAGCAGTTCTCGAATCCTAACAATCCGCTGGTACATAAGTATCATACGGCAGTGGAGATTTTGGAGCAGGTGGAAGGTCCGGTTCACGGCTTTTGTTCCGGAGTGGGAACAGGCGGCACGCTGTCAGGAATTGGGGAAGTGCTGAAAAATCAGTATCCGGATATCACAATCTGGGCAGTAGAGCCGGAACACGCAGCGATTCTTTCGGGAGGAAGCATCGGAACCCATCTGCAGATGGGGATTGGAGACGGGCTGATTCCCGATAACCTGAATATGGGAATTTATGAGGATATCTGTGTGGTAACGGATGAAGAAGCTTTGGAAGTGTCGAAAAGGCTTGCCAGAGAGGAAGGGCTGCTCTGTGGGATTTCGAGCGGTTCGAATGTGGCGGCGGCTCTAAAGCTGGCGAAAAAACTTGGACCGGGAAAAACAGTTGTTACGATATTGCCGGATACGGGAGAGCGCTATTTCAGCACGGTTCTTTTTTCATAAAGCAGTGAAGCTAGTACGCCAACACGAAAGAAAGCAAATAAGGAAAGAGGAGAAAACGATGAGCGAGTACAGAATCGAGACAAAATGCATCCAATCCGGCTGGAAGCCAAAGAAAGGGGAGCCGCGTGTGCTTCCGATCTATCAGAGTACTACATTCAAATATAATACTACGGACGAGATGGGAAAACTGTTTGATTTGGAGGAGAACGGATATTTTTACACCAGGCTCCAAAACCCTACAAATGATGCAGTAGCGGCAAAGATTGCGGATTTGGAGGGAGGCGTGGCGGCTATGCTCACCTCATCCGGGCAGGCGGCAAATTTCTATGCCGTGTTTAACATTTGTGAAGCAGGCGATCATATTGTCTGCGGTTCGGCGATTTATGGCGGTACGTTTAACCTGTTTGGGGTTACTATGAAGAAGCTGGGGATTGACTGCACGTTTGTGGATGTGGATGCCCCGGAGGAGGAGATTGCAAAAGCTTTCCGTCCAAATACGAAAGCAGTCTTTGCGGAAACAATTGCAAACCCCGCGCTTGTAGTGCTGGATATTGAGAAATTCGCGAAACTGGCACATGATCATCAAGTGCCGCTGATTGTGGACAATACCTTTGCAACTCCGGTGAACTGCCGGCCTTTTGAGTGGGGGGCAGATATTGTGACGCACTCCACCACGAAATATATGGACGGCCACGCGATGCAGGTGGGCGGAGCCATTGTTGACAGTGGAAACTTTGATTGGACAGCATATGGTGACAAATATCATGGACTGACGCAGCCGGATGAGTCTTATCACGGCGTTGTGTATACGGAGCGATTTGGGAAAGCAGCTTATATTACAAAAGCAACCGTTCAGCTGATGAGGGATTTGGGGTCGATTCCGTCCCCCCAGAACTGTTTCCTGCTGAACGTGGGGCTGGAGACGCTGCCGCTGCGTGTAGAGCGTCATTGTTACAATGCGCAGAAGGTCGCAGAGTTTTTGAGCGCGCATGAAAAAGTGACCCAGGTAAGTTATGCGGGACTCCCGGGGGATAAATACCATGAGCTGGCACAGAAATACATGCCGAACGGAACATGTGGCGTTATCTCATTTGAGGTGGCGGGCGGGCGCGACGGCGCCGTGCGTTTTATGGACAGCCTGAAATTGGCGGCGATTGTCACCCATGTGGCGGATGCCCGTACCAGCGTGCTTCATCCGGCGAGTCACACGCACAGGCAGATGAACGACCGGCAGCTGGTGGAGGCGGGGGTTTCCCCGGGAATGATTCGTTTCTCTGTGGGAATCGAAAATGTCCAGGACATCATTGCCGATTTGGAACAGGCTCTGGCGAACGTCTAAATTTTATAAAAGTGATATAAAATGAGCTGTTGTAAAACAAACGGTTCCCGCAGGATAAGGTACACATAGTATCATATCCTGCGGGATTCTTGTATTCTACAACAGCCTTTGAATATTTCTTATTTTAGAGAGGCTTGTTATGGGAAGCCAGGAATTTATGAATTCTATCCAGCGGATTGAGCAGGGTGCTCAGGGAAGCATCATGGTTTAACGTATCGATGATATAAGCCAGATATTTGCTCATGTCGCAGTTAATGTAATAAGGCTTCTTAAGCAGCTCCGGCGTCTGGTAAATCAGGTTTGTAGTCAGCACATAATCAAGCAGCCCTTCCTCGTAAGCCTTGTCAAATTTTTCCATTCCGTTGGTAAAAAGACCAAAAGTTGCACACATAAAGATACGTCCGGCTTTACGTTTTTTCAGCTCGGAAGCTACTTCCAGCACGCTTCCGCCGGAGGAAATCATATCATCTACGATAATCACATCTTTGCCTTCGACATCAGAGCCGAGGAATTCATGGGCAACGATCGGGTTTGTCCCATTTACGATTGTCGCATAGTCACGGCGTTTGTAGAACATACCCATGTCTACGCCCAGTACGTTAGCCATGTATACGGCACGTCCCATGCCCCCTTCATCCGGGCTGATAATCATGGTAGAGTCTTTGCCGATGTGAAGGTTTGGGACAGCGCGGAACAGTCCTTTGATAAACTGATAGACAGGTTGTACGGTATCAAAACCTTTCAGCGGGATAGCGTTTTGCACACGTGGGTCATGGGCGTCAAACGTGATGATATTGTCTACACCCATATGTACGAGTTCCTGAAGCGCCAGGGCGCAGTCCAGAGACTCGCGTCCGGTGCGTTTGTGCTGTCGGCTTTCATATAAAAATGGCATGATGACGGAAATTCTTCTGGCTTTTCCGCCCAGCGCAGCAATGATTCGTTTCAAATCCTGGAAATGGTCGTCTGGGGACATATGATTCTCATGTCCGCAGAGTGAATATGTCATGGAGTAATTGCATACATCTACTAAAATGAAAACATCGTCGCCCCGGACGGATTCATTCACAATACCTTTTGCCTCTCCAGAACCGAAACGCGGCACTGCGGTATCTAAGATATACGAATCTCTCTGATACCCTTCAAAAGCGAGGGTGGTTTTGTGGGCATTTTCGCGCTCACGTCTCCAGGTGGCCAGATATTTGTCCACTTTTTCACCAAGTTCCCGGCAGCTCTCCAAAGGGACGATCCCCAAAGGTCCCACTGGAATGGTTTCCAGCATGCGTTCTTCTGTTATTTTCATACATAATCCTCCATAATTTCATAAAAACTCGTCAGGTCCGGTTTCTGCGGACACCGCCTCAAAATACCCTTATAGTTTACCACAAGATTCTGTTTGGTCAAGGTTTTGTTTTAATCTGAGGCCGCAGCTTTTTCATAATACGGATATCGTCGCCAATAAGTTTCCGCATCCGGTAATTGCTGGAAATGCGGGAAAATACCCGCTCTGAGTAAGCGTCACGGAAAATATCGATGGGCATGTTGGTAGATATAATGGTGGATTTCTTCCGTATCAGGCGTTCATTGATACACAGAAAAAGCTGTGAGGATACGAAAGAGTTTGTAAGTTCCGTGCCCAAATCGTCGATAATCAGTAAGTCACAGTCGAAAATATAGGCGTGCATCTGCTGCAGCTCGGCGATGTCGTCACCTCTTCCGAACGTAGTTTTTGAAAATAAATCAAATAGCTCAAAGGCAGAAAAATAGATGACGGAGTGGGCGCTTTCGAGCAGATCTTTCGAGATGCAATGGGTGAGGAATGTTTTTCCTACGCCTGTATCTCCGTAAAGGAAAAAGTTATCCGGAGTTTCGTCGAAACAGCGGATAAATTCATGGCATTCTGCCACAAGTTTTTGCATAGTGGCGAGAGCCGACAGCCCGGTGGCAGGGTTGATGATTTTTTCGGAATAATAATCAAAAGAAAAGTTTTCAAAATTTTCTTCCAGCAGAATTTCGCGGATATTGGACTGGGTATAAAGAAGGTCAATGACTGCCTGGCGGAAGCACCGGCATTTTTCTGTCCCATGGAATCCGGTATCTTGACAATCCGCACAGGAATAGTGCATTTCCAGATAGTCGGCGGGAAAGCCGTGTCCGGTTAGAAGCGCCCTGCGCCTGTCGCCCAGGGCGGCAATCTGTTCCTTTAAATCCTCCAGTGCAAAATTATCCCCGTTCAACAGCTTTTTTGCGTGTTCTACGCTGAGAGAGGCAATTAAGCTGTCAATCTCGGAAAGTTCCGGTACTGCGGTATAAGCCTCGGCAGTGCATTCATCCTGACGACGTTTATTTGTTAGCTGCCGGCGGTGGTATTCCCGCATAATTGTGTCGTATTGGGTATTTTTTAATGCCACGGCGGCACCTCCTTTTGGAATTTAAGTGTTTAGCAGCTGTTTTTCGAGCTGTTCAAAGTCGTAATCTCTCTGATGGAAATTGTTAAATTTATTTGCAGGAGCCGTTTTGGGCTTTTCTGCTTTTTGCTTCTTTAGGTGCGCGGCATCCAGAGCCTTGATATCGGAGAGGTGATGGACGTTGGATTTATGCCATTCCGATAGGATTTTGTCGGCATATTGGAAGTTCGGCCGCTGTGTCTGGGCAATGGTGCGTGCGCATGCCTCCAAAATAATCTCAAGCGTAAAATGGTAAGTATTCAGCCAGCAATCCATGTATTCCGTTTCAGGTTTTGCAGGACCGCGCCCTTTGATACCAAAAGCATTAAGGATTTTGTAATAATTCCGGTTATAGAGGTTTGTGCTCTGCTTTGCTTCATGAACGGTATGGATGCCCTCTTTTGCCCATTCAAAGGCCACTTTTTCCATGTAGTGGCGGCTTTTGCTGCCTTTTGATACACAGTACTCAATCAGGTACTCAATTAAATCTTTAGAAAAATGCAGTTCATCATAGAAATACAGAATGTTGGAAATTTCTGAAGGGCTTAAAGGCTTGCCAATATATTGTGCGGCAATAAATAAAAGCTCCTCGATATCTTTCTGTGCAGACAGGGCGGCAATCCTATCAGCAGAAAGTATGGCTTTTTTCGGAGATTCCTGTGTAGCGGCTGCTTCTGCCGCATGTACGGGTGCATCTGCCTTTTTTCCAAAACCATCAAAGCAGATTCCGCTCAGGGAACCGTCCGCATCGAAATCCAGATACAGAAGGCCTTCTTTTTCCCAATAGGAAAGCGCCCGCCGGATATCCTTTTCTGTATACTCTAAATCTTCCGCAACAGCCTCCAGGGAAACTTCTTTTTCAAAGGATACGGTACGGAGAAGATAGAGGTATAGTTTCACGTATTCTCCGTTTGCCCGTGGGAGATAGCTGTCTATAAAATCATTCGGCACGCATGTCATGCCGGAGTCGATGTGCGTATGTAAAGTAATATTGCCCAAAATATCCACCTGCTTCTTTCTGTCTGTCAAAGAGCCGAACCGCCCGCGGAGGGGAAATCCGGCCAATCATAAGCCGTAACAAGAGTATAGCATAACTTCGGAAAAAAGAGAACGGCAACTTCCGCGAAATTTTGTGTGAAAATGTGCGCGGGGTGTGATATAATGAAAGAAATTTTGTTTAAAGGAGCGTTCAACATGTATCAGATAGATTTTTCAAAGCCCATCCATGTTCATTTTATCGGGATTGGGGGGATTAGTATGAGCGGGCTGGCATCCATCCTGCTAAAGCAGCAGTTTCACATTTCCGGTTCGGATGCAAAAGAGTCGGCTCTGACAGTGGGGCTGGAAAAGGAAGGGGCTGTCATCTATTATGGGCAGAGGGCGTCGAATATTAAGGACGGCACGGATTTGGTGGTTTATACGGCTGCCGTGCATCCGGATAATCCGGAGTATGCAGAAGCAGCGGTAAGAGGGATTCCTATGATGAGCCGCGCAGAGCTTTTGGGGCAGCTTATGAGGAATTACAGGACGCCGATTGCCGTTTCCGGCACGCACGGGAAAACTACCGTGACCTCTATGGCGTCGCATATTTTGCTGGAGGCAGATATGGATCCCACGATTTCAGTGGGAGGTATTCTGAAAGCAATCTGCGGAAATATTCGTGTGGGAGGACACGAAACATTTATAACAGAGGCGTGTGAGTATACGAACAGCTTTCTGCACTTCTATCCCCGAATCAGCCTGATTTTAAATATTGATGCAGATCATCTGGATTTTTTTAAAGATTTGGAGGATATCCGGAATTCTTTTCGTTTGTTTGCGCAGCGGCTTCCGGAAGACGGTATATTGATTATCAGCAGTGAAATTGAAAAACTTCATGAGATTACGGACGGGCTTCCGTGCAGGGTGATTACTTATGGAGAAAATGGAGAATATACGGCGGAAAATATTTCTTATGATGGACAGGGACATGGCTCGTTTCATTTGGTAAAACAAGGCGCGCTTCTGGGGCGTATCTGTCTCAAAGTTCCGGGTAAGCACAATATCTCCAATGCGCTGGCGGCAGCGGCGCTGGCGGATGTGCTGGGCATTTCGGCGGAAACAATACAGAGAGGGCTTCAGGGATTTTCCGGTACGGACAGACGCTTTGAGAAAAAGGGAGAAATCGGCGGAGTTACGATTATCGACGATTATGCCCATCATCCGACAGAGATACGCGCGACTCTTGAAGCGGCGCAGAACTGCCCGCACAAAACTCTCTGGTGTGTATTTCAGCCTCATACCTATACGCGCACGAAAGCGTTGATGGAGGATTTTGCCGACGCACTCTGTAGTACAGACGAGGTGGTTCTGGCAGATATTTATGCGGCGCGGGAGACAGATAACCTGGGGATCAGCTCAGGTGATTTGATGAAGAGAATCAATGCCAGGGGCGGTAATGCCCGGTATTTTACATCCTTTGATGCCATTGAAAACCATTTGCTGGAGCATTGCGGCGCCGGGGATGTAGTGATTACTATGGGCGCCGGGGATGTAGTAAAGATAGGGGAACATCTGCTGGGGCAGTAGCAGCAGACAGAGATAGGAGTTATCCACAGTATCCACATGTTTATGCACATTTTTTGTGTGAGGACATGTGGATTTTTTTGTGGACATCTTTGTTTACATAAGTTTTCGGCATAATTTTTGTTTTTTCTGCTTTTTCTTGTATTTGAAAGCATTCTGCGGGTTCCGGGAAGAAGTCATGCACAAAGTTATCCACAGTATCCACAATATCCACATGCGGATATCCACTAATAAATTTGTCCGGCAGGGCATAGATTTGTGAATAAGACGCAGCGGTTCTTTATTTATCGCAGGCGTCTAATTAGGCAAAAAGCATAGAGGAGAGAATAAAAATAGAAAAAATACACAATAATATACTGGGGATATAGCGAAAAAAGAAAAAAATACACAAAAAGAAGACGGAACGGGGGATTTGACGTGAATGATTTTGGTAAAAATAATAAAAACAGGATGAGTGGAGTGAAAAAAATTGTAAAATATGTTCACAACTGAAAAGAAACGTGGTATAATGTGGACTAACAAAAAATTACAACAAGAGGTGATAGCGTGATTAAAAAAGAAATGATTGCTATGCTGCTGGCAGGCGGACAAGGCAGCCGACTTGGTGTGCTCACTTCAAAAGTGGCAAAACCAGCTGTAGCGTTTGGCGGCAAGTACCGTATTATTGATTTTCCGCTGAGCAACTGTATAAACTCAGGAGTAGATACCGTGGGTGTATTGACCCAGTACCAGCCATTGAGGCTGAATACACATATTGGAATCGGTATTCCGTGGGATTTGGACAAGAATGTGGGGGGGGTTTCGATTCTTCCTCCATATGAAAAAAGCTCGAACAGCGACTGGTATACGGGTACGGCAAACGCCATTTACCAGAATCTGGATTTTATGGAGCTTTACAATCCTGAGTACGTCCTGATTCTCTCAGGCGACCATATTTACAAGATGGCATACGAAGTGATGCTGGAGTTCCACAAAGCGAATAACGCGGATGTGAGTATCGCGGTTATGCCGGTACCGATGGAAGAGGCAAGCAGGTTTGGCGTCGTGGTGACAGACGACAATAACCGGATTACAGAATTCCAGGAAAAGCCGGAGCATCCGAAGAGCAACCTGGCGTCTATGGGAATCTACATTTTCTCATGGAAAGCTCTGAAAGAAGCGTTAGTTACGCTGAAAGACCAGAGTAACTGCGACTTTGGTAAACATATTATCCCATATTGCCATGAAAAGGGCGAAAAGCTGGTAGCTTATGAGTATAATGGTTACTGGAAAGATGTGGGAACCCTCGGCTCTTACTGGGAAGCAAATATGGAGCTGATTGATATTATTCCGGAGTTTAACCTGTATGAAGAGTTCTGGAAAGTTTACACGAATAATGAGATTATCCCTCCGCAGTATGTAGCAGAAGACGCGGTTATTGACAAATGTATCATTGGGGACGGAAGCGAGATTTATGGTGAAGTTCACAATTCTGTCATCGGCGCCGGCGTTACGGTAGGGAAAGGTGCGGTAGTGCGTGATTCTATTATCATGCGCGGCGTGCATATTGGTGAGAATGTGGTCATGAACCGGGCGATTGTCGCGGAAAATACCGAGATTGGAAAAGGGGTAGTGCTCGGTGAAGGAGAAAATGTACCTAACAAGGAGAAGCCGCACGTATATTCCTTTGGACTGGTGACAATTGGAGAGAATACGGTGATTCCTGACGGTGTAAAGATTGGAAAGAATACGGCGGTTTCCGGTAAGACCACGGCAGAAGATTATCCCGGCGGCATCCTGGAAAGCGGCGAGACATTAAATAAGGCAGGTGAGGTACTATGAGAGCAGTAGGAATAATTTTAGCTGGTGGAAACAGCCATCGCATGAAAGAACTTTCACATAAGCGCGCAATTTCGGCAATGCCGGTTGGAGGCAGCTACCGCGCCATCGACTTTTCACTCAGCAGCATGAGCAATGCGTCTGTTCAGAAGGTGGCAGTGCTGACGCAGTACAATTCCCGTTCTTTACATGAGCACCTAAATTCTTCAAAATGGTGGAATTTCGGAAGAAAGCAGGGCGGTCTGTTTGTGTTCACTCCTACAATCACTACGGACAACAGCGCATGGTACAGGGGAACAGCGGATGCGCTTTACCAGAACCTGGATTTCCTGAAGAGATGCCATGAACCATATGTTATTATCGCATCCGGTGATTGTGTATATAAGCTGGATTATAATAAAGTTCTGGAATATCATATTCAGAAAAAGGCGGATATTACTGTTGTATGTAAGGAGATGCCCCCGACGGAAGACATGACCCGCTTTGGACTTGTGAAGATGAACGAGGACAGCAGGATTGAGGAATTTGACGAGAAGCCGATGGTTTCTACTTCTAATACGATTTCTACCGGTATTTATGTAATCCGAAGAAGACAGCTTATTGAGCTGGTGGAACGCTGTGCGCAGGAAGAGCGTTATGATTTCGTAAGGGATATTTTAATCCGCTATAAGAATCTGAAAAGGATATACGGATATAAGATTCAGGATTACTGGAGCAATATCGCTACAGTGGAGTCTTATTACCAGACAAATATGGATTTCCTGAAACCGGAGGTGCGGGATTACTTCTTCCGTCAGCATCCGGATGTATATTCCAAGGTTGACGATCTGCCTCCGGCAAAATACAATCCGGGCGCAGAAGTAAAGAACAGCCTGGTTTCCAGCGGATGTATTATCAATGGGCGCGTGGAAAATTCCGTACTGTTTAAGACGGTTTTTGTAGGTGAAAATTGTGTGATTAAGAATTCAATTATTTTGAATGACGTACATCTTGGCGATAATACGTATATTGAGAATTGCATTGTTGAGAGCCGCGACACAATCCGGGCAAATTCCCATTATGTTGGGGAGGACGGCATTAAAATTGTCCTGGAGAAAAACGAGAGGTATGTACTGTAATCCGGTTTGGAAAATGGTATAGAGGAAATGATGGCTGTGTCAGGGAAGGGACAGCCGGCAAGAGGTTGAAAGGGGCACAGGGTATGAAAATTACGGATGTGAGAGTGCGCAAAGTTGCAAAAGAAGGAAAAATGAAAGCAGTTGTTTCAATCACGATTGATGATGAGTTTGTAGTGCATGATATTAAAGTCATCGAGGGTGAGAAGGGTTTGTTTATCGCTATGCCGAGCCGTAAGGCATCTGATGGCAAATACCGTGATATTGCACATCCCATAAGCTCCGGCACTAGGGAAAAAATCCAGGGAATTATCCTTCAGCAGTATGAAATCGCTGCGGCACAGGAGGAAGAGACTGGAGAATCAGAAGATATTTTATAAAAGAAAGGGAAAAGACATGAAAAAGAGAATTTTGACAGCGATGCTGCTTGTGGCAGCAATGATTTGCCTGACGGCATGTGGGAGCAAAGTGACAGCAGAGGAAGTTTTGGAAAAGGCAAGCGCAAAGCAGCAGGCCATGACAGATGTTGATATGAGCGGGAAGATGGCTATGAATATGGAGATAGCCGGACAGAGCATGGACTTTGATGTAGATATAAGCGCCAAAGAGACGGGAATCAATACGGAAGATATGAAGATGGCTATGGAAATGAAGATGAATCTTCTGGGCCAGGATATGAGTACGAATACCTATTACACCGATGGATATTATTATACAGACGCTATGGGTACGAAGTCAAAGGTGGCGATGAACCTGGAGGAACTGAAAAAAACTCTTGAGTCAAGCAACGGTTTGATGGAGATACAGGCAGATATCTATAAGTCTCTGGAAATGAAAGAAGAGGGCGGAAACTATGTCATCACGTATGTAGCCGATGCTGACAAAATGGCAGATTTTGTAAATTCCCTTATGGGAAGCACAATGTCTGGCGTGACAGGCGGGGCAGAAGGCATGGATTTAGGCCTGGATAATATGAGCGGTACTTTGACTGTGGACAAAGACTTCAATATGCTGTCACAGAAGGTCAAGATGGATATGACCATGAGCATGGAAGGCCAGGAGGTGAAAGCGTCTATCGATGCAGATATGACAGTCAACAATCCGGGACAGGAAGTGACAGTAGAGCTTCCGGCTGACTTGGATACTTATGAAGAAGTAACACAGTAGGAACTATTCAGCGAAAGAGATAAAGATGCGGCGGGGGCAGACAAATGCCCCCGCTTTTCAGATTTAAAAGGATGTATTTGTACGGCGGAATTATGACAGCATATTTCCGCCGCTATGTTCATACCGCCATTGTCTTGGCGGTATTCCGTACACATTTTTGAACGCGCGGGAAAAGTGGAGCTGGTTAGGATACCCGACTGCATTTCCGATATCCGCGATAGACAGGCTGGTGAGCTTTAGAAGTTCAGCGGCCTTTGTCATGCGGTAAGAGATTAGAAATTCTTGCGGGGATTTCCCTATATCTTCATGAAAAATTTTGCCAAAATAGCTGCGATTTAGACCGCAGGAGGCTGCGATATCTTCTACAGAAATAGGATTTTGGAAATTCTGTTCAATAAAAGAGAACGCCTCCTTAATGTAAAAATCGCGCAGGAAGGAAAGTAGTATCGTCTGTCAAATCCGTTTGAAGATGCTTACGGAGCATGGATGTTTGTTTCGGAAGATATGGAACGTGCTCTGGTCAATGTGGTGATGTTTGAAATTCACGGGAATATGACGGTAAACTATGTGAAGCTCAAAGGGCTGGAGGCGTCGGCGCTTTATGAAGACCTTGCTGCCGGGAAGTGTTATCATGGAAATGCGCTGATGGAAGCAGGAGTACCCATGCCTGTGGAGATGGGGGAATATCTGGCATATCAGATAGAACTGCGCCGGAAGCAGGATTGAAATTCAAAAGTAACCATTGAAAATCACGGAAATACTTGCTATGATAAGGACTGGAATATGACAAAATGATTTGGAATAGAAAGAGGATAGCAAGATGAAGAAGATTCTGGACTTTATCACCGGGGAAATGGTACAGGCTTTCAAGGCGGCAGGTTATGATGCGTCTTATGCAAAGGTATCCCTGTCAAACCGCCCGGATTTGTGTGAATATCAGTGCAATGGAGCGATGGCAGCTGCGAAGGCATACAAGAAAGCCCCCATTGTGATTGCGAATGACGTTGTGGAAAAATTGACAGAGAGCAAGGTGTTTTCAGAGGTATCAGCAGTAAATCCCGGCTTTATCAATTTGAAACTGGAAGCAGGTTTTTTGGCAGATTATCTGCAGAAGATGCAGGAAGATGAAAATCTTTCTATTGAAAAAACAGCAGAGCCCCGGAAGATTATGATAGATTACGGCGGGCCAAACGTGGCAAAACCGCTGCATGTCGGACATCTGAGATCAGCGATTATCGGCGAGAGCATTAAGCGCATGGGGCGCCTGATGGGACATGAAGTTTTGGGAGACGTGCACCTGGGGGACTGGGGACTCCAGATGGGGCTGATTATTACAGAGCTGAAAGTCCGCAAGCCGGAGCTGGTGTATTTTGACGAGGCATACGAGGGAGAATACCCGGCAGAGCCGCCGTTTACCATTGGGGAGCTTGAGGAAATCTATCCGACGGCCAGCGCACGTTCAAAAGAGGACGAGGCATATAAAGAGGAAGCCATGCAGGCAACTTATCTGCTGCAGCATGGACATAGAGGTTACCAGGCGGTTTTGCACCATATCCTGCAGGTGTCAGTCACGGATTTGAAGAAGAATTATGAACGTCTGAGCGTTTCGTTTGATTTATGGAAGGGAGAGTCAGACGCCCAGCCATATATTCCCGAAATGGCAGAATATATGAAGAATGCAGGATATTCCCGTCTGGATGAGGGCGCATGGGTAGTGGATGTAAAAGAAGAGAGCGATACAAAAGAAGTGCCGCCCTGTATGATACTGAAATCAGACGGCGCATCCCTGTATACAACGACAGACCTGGCGACGATTATTGACCGCATGAAAAACTACCACCCGGATAAAATGATCTATGTGGTAGACAAGCGTCAGGAGATGCATTTTATACAGGTATTCCGCTGCGCGAGAAAGACGAAGCTTGTGGAAGAGGGCACGGAGCTGGAGTTTTTGGGCTTTGGAACGATGAACGGAAAAGACGGAAAGCCCTTTAAGACCCGCGAGGGCGGCGTGATGCGTCTGGAAAGCCTGATTCAGGATATTAACGAAGAGATGTTCAGAAAAATTACGGATAATCATGAGATTGATGCAGAAGAGGCCAGGGAGACGGCGAAGATCGTAGGCCTGGCGGCTATCAAATATGGAGATTTGTCAAATCAGGCGTCCAAAGACTATGTGTTTGACGTGGAGAGATTCACTTCTTTTGAGGGAAATACAGGCCCATATATTTTGTATACAATTGTTCGTATCAAATCGATACTGAATAAATACCGGGCGGGCGGCGGCAGCTTGGGGACGCATGAAATCAGAAAGCCGTCAGGCAGCAGTGAAAAGGCGCTGATGCTGGTGCTGTCCAGGTTTAACAGCGTTATGCAAAATGCGTTTGACGAGCTTGCGCCGCATAAGATATGCGCGTATATTTATGATTTGGCGAATGAATTTAACCATTTTTATCATGAAACGAAAATTCTTTCTGAAGAAAATGAGGAGCAGAAGGCATCCTGGATTCAGCTTCTGGCATTAACGAAAGACGTGCTGGAGCTTTGTACTGACACTCTTGGATTTTCCGCACCGGAAAGGATGTAACGTTACTGTGAATGGAACAGATGGTAATGTAAAAGAATTGTAACGAATATCCCTCAGTAATACCGCATAAAATAGTAGCAACAGCCTGTAAGGCTGTTGCTGCTATTGGTTTACAGAAAGGACATGCTGTTTCACAAAAAGTGCAGAGGCGGCATTGTTTTATGCGGAGGGATTAAAATGAAGGAACGGAAATTTTTCAGGATAGCGGGGCTGTTTATGATTTTGGCAGCGTTTTGGGTGGACGGTATGCTGTTTCTGCGGGTGCAGGGGAATTCCCCGGTGTCGGTAGTGACGGTTGGAGATGTATCAGCGATGCTTATGGAAGCAGGGGAAGCAGGCGCAGAAGACGAAGAAGGCTGGCAGCTTGTCGTTGAGGATGCCAGGCCGGGGCAGGCCATCAGCTGTAATCCGGTGGTGTGTATGTCAGATGATTCAAAACAGGCATATATCCGGGCGAAGGTTTCGGTAGAAGGGCTTTCCAAAAAGAAAGGGCGTGAGATTTTGGAACATCTGGAGCAGATGCCCTCGTGGAATTATAATCCGCAGGACGGATATTATTATTTTAAAGATCCGGTATCGGCAGGTCAGCAGATTCCGATTTTTGAATGCGTACATATACCAGAGCAATGGAAAGGGGCGGATAAATTTCAGGTTGATATTATGGTGGAAGTGGTGCAGACTTCCCGGCTGATACCGAAAATTGACGCCGAATGCCGGATGCTGGAGTGGATTCCTGCGGGGCGGGCAAAATTGGATTGACGGCAGAAGAGTAAAGGAGTACATTGTGTTTGAAAAAAGACTCCCTGTGAGCGGCAAAGGAGGAAAAAGAAGTGAAGGTGTTTGACTATGGAAAAGTAAAAGACCCGGAATATTTTGCAGATGGAAGGTGCCCCATGCATTCAGACCATGTGGCGTATGCTTCATGGGAGGAATATGAGGAGAGAAACAGCAGTTTCCGGTATTCTCTGGACGGCTTATGGAAATTTGCATATGCAGGGAATTACGCACAGACAGTACCGGGCTTCGAACAGCCGGAATATGACTGTAGAAGTTGGGGAGATATCCGCGTTCCGGCAAGCATTCAGATGGAGGGGTGGGATATTCCTCAATATGTCAATGTCCAGTATCCCTGGGATGGCAGGGAAGAGGTTTCGCCGGGGGAAATTCCGGAAAGGTTTAACCCCATCGCCAGTTATGTGAAATATTTTACAATCCCCGGGCACATGCAGGGCAAACGGCTATACCTGTCTTTTCAGGGAGCGGAGAGCGGACTGGCTGTCTGGATGAACGGCTCATTTGCAGGGTACAGTGAGGATAGTTTTGCACCGTCGGATTTTGAAATCACCCCTTATGTACGAGAGGGAGAGAATAAATTGGCAGTCCGGGTATTTAAGTGGACGTCCTCAAGCTGGTGTGAAGATCAGGATTTTTATCGGTTTTCGGGGCTGCATAGGAGCGTATACCTTTATGCCGTGCCTCAAATACATATAGCAGATATGCGCATCCGCACATTGTTTGATGAGGGGTATCGTGATGCAGAGCTGGAAATCTGCATAGAAGCTGTGCTTTCAGGCAAAGCTTCGGCAAAGCTGACGCTTTTAGGGAGTGAGGGAGAGATATTTTCACGGACAGAGAGCCTGGAGGAACATAATACATTCTGCTATCAGGTGTCTGCCCCCAGGCTGTGGAGCGCAGAGAAGCCAAACTTGTATGAGTTGAGGATAGAAGTATGGGATGGGGCAGGAAATCTGACAGAATGTATCTCTCAGAACGTAGGATTCCGAAAGTTTGAAATCAAGGACGGCATTATGTGCCTGAATGGAAAAAGGATTGTATTTAAAGGGGTAAACCGTCATGAGTTCAGTTCAAAGACAGGGCGTGTTGTCTCAAAGGAAGAACTTCTCCAGGACATCCTGACTATGAAGCGGAATAACATCAATGCGGTACGCACCTCCCATTATCCGAACAGTTCAGAGCTTTATGAGCTGTGTGATGTGTATGGCCTGTATCTAATCGCAGAAAATAATATGGAATCCCACGGAAGCTGGGAGCCGATTGAGCGCGGCAAAGGAGAAATAGAGGATGTGCTTCCGGGAGACAGGGCAGAATGGGAAGCTATGATGCTGGACAGGGTAAATTCCTGCTACCAGAGAGACAAAAACCACCCATCGATTCTGATTTGGTCGTGCGGAAATGAGTCTTTCGGCGGAAGCGTGATCTGGCATATGGCAGAACAATTCCGCAGATTGGATGATACCCGCCTGGTTCATTATGAGGGGATTTTCCATGACAGGCGGTACCGGGATTCGAGCGATATGGAAAGCCAGATGTATTCTTCGGTGGAAGCGATTAAAGAGTTTTTGGCAAAGGACAGGAGCAAGCCTTTCATAAGCTGCGAATATTCCCATGCCATGGGAAATTCCTGCGGGGCAATGAATAAATACACGGAACTGGCCGATACGGATATGTCTTACCAGGGCGGTTTTATCTGGGATTATATCGACCAGTCGATTCGGAAAAAGAACCGCTATGGAGAAGTGTTCCAGGCATATGGCGGTGATTTTGGGGAGCGCCCCACAGACTATACATTCAGCGGAAATGGTATTGTTTACGGAGGAGAACGGGAGGAGTCTCCGAAAATGCCGTCCGTAAAATATAATTACCAGGGAATTGATGTGCGCTTTGAAGGCGATATGGTTCATATACGGAACAAAAATCTGTTTACCCGTACATCAGAATATAGCTGCACAGTGCTTGTAGAGCGGGAAGGGAGGCAGATAGAAAAAACAGTGCTGGAAACAGATGTGGCGCCTCTTGCGGAAAAGGCATATCCTTTGCCGGTGAAGCGGAGGACAGCGCCGGGAGAATATGCCGTGACCGTTTCCTTTGCGCTGAAGGAAAGTACGCTTTGGGCAGAGGCAGGTCATGAAATAGCGTTTGGGCAGATGATTTACCGTGTGGAAGGTTCGGAAGAAACTCATGGAGGGAAAATCCGTGTGATTCATGGGGAATGGAATACCGGAGTGCAGGGAGAGAACTTTAGCGCCCTGTTTTCGAATTTGAGCGGAGGGATGGTGTCCTACCGCTATGGGGGAAAAGAACTGCTGGAAACGATTCCAATGCCAAACTTCTGGCGGGCGCCTACAGATAATGATAAAGGGAACATGATGCCTCAGAGATATGCCCAGTGGAAGATTGCCAGTATGTATCTGACCCATAAGCCGTTCGGAAAGCCGGCACAAAGCGAACCCCGGGTGGAAGAAGCAGAGGACAGCGTTACCGTAACCTTCCGGTATGGGATGCCCGTTACGCCAGAAGCAGAATGCTTTGTGGCTTACCGTGTGTTTGGCGATGGGACGGTTCAGGTGAAGCTTTCCTATGCACCAGTCAGGGAACTGGGGGATATGCCGGAATTCGGTATGATGTTCCGGTTAAACGCAGATTATGAACATGTGAAATGGTATGGATATGGTCCGCAAGAAACGTATGCTGACCGTATGCAGGGGGCGAAACTTGGTGTTTACAAAAATCAGGTAAAAGATAATCTGGCAAAATACCTGGTACCCCAGGAGTGCGGGAATAAACAGGGAGTACGCTGGGCGGAAGTGACAGATTATAAAGGGAGAGGGCTTAGGTTCTGGGGAGAAGAATTGAATTTTTCCGCTCTGCCGTATACGCCGCATGAGCTGGAAAATGCAAGACATGTGTATGAACTGCCTCCGGTGCACTACACTACGGTACGGGTGGCAAAAGCCCAGATGGGAGTCGGAGGCGACGACAGCTGGGGCTCCAGGACACATCCGGAATTTCTGCTGGATGCAGGGGAACCAATGGAATTTTCCTTCTTCTTCCGCGGGATTTGAGCGTAACGGCTGGCTTTTAACGAATCAAATACGCTGCGGCTTATTGCGGTGTATTTGATTCGCCGGAAACTGCTGCTGACTGAAAAGCTTCTGCTGCTTTTTTTATGTCTCCCAGCAATGCGTCTGTGAAATCGCCATTTAGCTGCATTTCCCAGGTGGTTCCGTTGTTTGTAAAATGAATTTCTACGGTTTTTGTGCAGGTTTTACGGTTGGTGTTCAGGCACTCGGCGAGCAGAGCCGCGGTTTTGTCGGCGAGTTCTGTGTCAGTAGCGCGTACAGCCTCTGTGGTGGAAGCGTAGTCCAGCAGCTTGTCAAGATATTCATCAAGGACGCTGGCCATATCGAGGCTGGTGATGTCGACCAGCGCGTTCGCTTTGTCGCCAGCCACGGTTACTTCCCTAATATTGTAAGAAAAGCATTTTGAAATTTGGGAGGCAAGAGCCAAGTCAACTTTGTCAGAAAGGGTACTGTAGGTGGAAAACACATCTTTGATCTCCAGATAAGAAATCCATTCTTCAGGAGTCTGTGCTTTCAGCATTTCGCAGACCTTAGCGATAATTTCTTCAGGCGTTACCAGGTAGGGATCGTTCAGACAGGAGATAAATCCCCCTAAAAGCTCATCTTCTAATACTTCGTTACCTTGGATAAGCCATTGTCCGTCTGTTTTTTCCAGGTGAAAATGCACTTCGGTTTTTACAGATTTGTACTGGTTATGGGAGAGGAAGCCGTGCAGAAGTGAAAAATAGGAATCGCCGGAAAGTATGGCGCTGTCTTCTGCGTGTGGAGAACTGCTGCGGACGATTAACTCCAAACAAAGGTCTTTGGCAAGTTCTTTCGTGTCGATATTCTGGATTTCTGCAGTTACCGTGGCAGTGTTATCTGTGACTTTAGAAGACAGAATGCGATAGTCAAAATCCTGGAAAAAAAGCTGCACAGTTTGGGTGGCTTCGCTGCTGACATTTGAAGAAGCGCCGGGACGGAGAATATTTTCACAAGAAATAAAAGTGCGGATAGTATTCTCGTCCAGTTTTTGGAGCTGATTTAGTTCGGACTTTACGAGCTTTACCTGCTCTGAATCTCTGCAGCCTGACAGGAAAAGAACAGAAAAGAAAAAGAAAATGAAAAATTTAGCGATGCGGTATCTGTTCATAAAGCCTCCTTCATGCCGATTCCGCGCAAGGCGGCGGGCATATTGCAATCATTGCATATAATTATACTGTGTTCGTCTATAAAAAGCAAGGGTTTGAGAAAGAGCAGAAACGGCGCGGGTAACAGGAGGGGCTTGCTGACGTAGTTGAAAAGTTAACCAATATGCACCGAGTGGGTGAATCGTCTTAATCGAAATTAAAAAATATGCTTCAGCACCCTGGGCTGAAGCACATTTTTCGTGTTTTCCTGCTCCCGTCAAGTTTGACTTCCTCCGGAGAATCATTCAGTTGCGGCATTTCTAAAATTACAATGAAAGGTTTATGTATTGTAATCCTGCAGAAAAGGATTGTTGACAGATGGAAAATAAAGTATAATGTTTTCAGTGAAGAAGTACACTGTTATTTGTATTAAAGGATATGAGCGTAGGACGGCGGATGAAAAATATAAGAGCAGCAATAATAGTATTTATCATGATGGCGTTAATTGTTCCATCAATGACTTCTTTTGCAGGGAGCTGCGGAGAAACGGTGAGTCGGAATACAACAGCGGCTCTGCAGGCAGTTGATTATGAAAATAGTACGACAATAGGGCAGCTGCTGGCGCCAAGCCGGTATTCCCTGTCGGACAAATTAAATAAGAAAACAGAAATTGCCATACGGGAGGGAAAGAGCCCTGCGGATATTACGGATGAACAAGCCGTGGCGGAATTAAATAAGGACAATGTAAAAGCGATGTCTTTTGAAGAGGCATTTGCAAAGGTGCAGGCAGAAATTGGAGAGATTATTCAGAGAGTGGTTGACAGTACTGCCGGCGCGGAAAGTAAGGGTGTAGATTTTTTTATTAATAAAATACAGCAAAATAGAGAAAAACTGCTGCTGGGGCTTACTTATCTTGAGAGATTGTATAACTTTGATATGGGAGAGCACAATATTAAAGATGTTATCCTTTATGAGCCGGGGACATACGGAGTTCAGACAGATGTTCTGGACTGGCTGATAGAGATTGGAAGCGCCGGCGGCGATAATTTGAAAATTGCCAATAATGTGAATTTATTTGGCCGGGGGAAGTTGTTTTCGAAAGTTACTTCTTCTATGACACTGGAGGCTTTTTTGGAAGAGAACAGAGAAAAATGGATACCGGATACATCGCTGAACGAGTGGTTTTTGCAGGAAAGCCGTGCATATATACTGGAAAAACTATCTGACTGGGACAGCAGGGATGCCGGAATATACAGGAGGCTGTATGATGATACGGTTTCCCGCGCCTATATTTTGCCATTGCTTACTGTATCAGAAGACAGTGTTTACGTTATTGCAAATTCTTTGACGATTACATATGGAATCGTGGATTGTTATATAGACAGGAACTTAAGAGAAACCGATCCGGCACGTTATGGAGAATTACGTGAAAAGTTTCTGCAGCAGATGGAGCAGGGGGCGAAGCAGCAGAAGGCATTTGTTGATTTTTGGCATCGCATTGCAAAACCGGAAAAGAAGGGGCTGCTCGCGTCTAATCGTGTTGTTTTGGACAGTCTTCGGATTGATCCCGATACAGTTATCCAATGGTCGGATAAATTGGGGGAGAATGCTGCCCTGGGCGTGAGGGAATTTTTTACTCCCATGAATTTATATGGTACCTATATGTTTGCAGATGGTGTGGCGGAAGGAGCGCGTATCCGTTACTATGCGTCAAAGGCGCTGACAGAACGGGGGTTTGCAACGTATGCCCATGAGCTGACGCATATCTTTGTTTCCGAGTTGATGCTGAATGGGAATGGTTCGCGGGACGGCATAATGGGAGAAGTTTACACAAGGGGGATGTTCGAGCCTTATGAGACAAATGACCCGCCTGCTTTTAACCTGAATCTGATCTATGACCGCCTGGCGTCCAGCGACCGCTATCATAATGCCCAGCCCGAACGTTTTCAGGATGAGGCCGATCTGCAGAGTTACATGAAAGGCATTCTGGATGTCGTTTATACGCTGGATTATGCAGAAGCAGATGTTATGTTTACAAAAAGTACAGAAGAGAAGAGGAAATGGTTCCATAAACTTGAACAGATCGAGGACCCGGAGGAAAGATATAATCAGGGAGAGGAAGGTTCCAGGCATAATCTGGATTCAGTAAGAGAGTTGACCACAGATGAGGCAGAGGGGCTGAACTCTATCGATGACCTAATCTGTAATAATATTATTGTATCCCGCCATGAGGTAAATGGAACGAAGACAACAGGAAGCATGGCGAGAAATGGTTATTATGTTGTTCCGCTCTTTAGCGCTAATTATGCCGGGGTACAGAATAGCTATGGTGTTAGCGGCGATCTCATGATACGTCGGCAGGCATTTGAACTGCTTGCTGAATATGGATATTACAATGGCATGGTTCCTTATATATCCAATCAGTATAAAGAATCTGCCAAATCGGAACAGGCGATTCTGTCGGATGAATATATCTTGAAGAAGATATTTGGCGGTACTTATGAGACAATGGCTGATTTTAAGAAAGCGATGTTCCAGAGAAGGATTGAAAGAGTCGGCGAATTAAAGCCAGTCACTATTACGTGGAAAAATCAGTCCGTTACGGTTAGTAATTTTGAAGAACTGCGCCTGCTGATGAGGGAGGCGGTAGAGAGTGATTTGATAAATGTTAATGCATTGCCGAGTGGTTCTAATAATATCCGCGCACACGCGACAGAGGTGGAGCGCCTGAAACAGGAAATATTCAAAGCATATTTACTTCAGACACAGGACTTCAAGGAATCTATTTACGGCTCCGGATCGACACCGGACCCGGAACCAGCGCCAGACCCGGAGCCAACACCGGATCCGGAACCAACGCCAGATCCAGGCCCAACGCCAGACCCGGAACCAACGCCGGACCCGGAACCAACGCCAGATCCGGAACCGACGCCGGAGCCGGAACCGACGCCGGAGCCGGCACCGGAGCCGAAGCCAACACCAGATCCAGAGCCGGCACCGAATCCGATAGACAAACCGGGGGATATGGGGTCAGGGCTGCCGGAAAAGCCAGGTGATGACTCCGGAGAGAGAGATGATTCCGGGATTGGCAATGAAACTACGAACTCCGCGCTGCTTCTTTGCAAAGTGTCTTCTGCCAAAACGTCACAGACAATCCGCTGGAATCTGGTGGAATCGGCAGATGGGTATGAAGTGTATGGAGCAAAATATAATGGGAAATATAAACGTCTCCGAACAGTCGGCAAAAAGACAGGCAAGTGGAAACATACAAGATTAAAACGGGGAAGCCAGTACAAATACTATGTCACAGCGTATAAAAATGTTGGTGGGAAACGTGTAATCCTATCCAAGTCCCTGCCGGTCTATAGTATGACAGCGGGAGGAAAATATGGTAATCCTTTAAAAATACGGGTAAAACGTTCAAATGTGAGTGTGAAGCCGGGGAAAAAAGTCCAGCTTCGTGTGAAAGTGACAGGAAAACAGATAAGAAAAGCTGAGAAGAAGGTGCGTTATGTTTCATCCGAGCCGTCTATTGCAGGAGTGTCTAAGAAAGGGGTTATTACCGGGAAAAAAGATGGTACTTGTACGATATACTGTATTGCCCGGAATGGCCTGTCTAAAAAAATAAAGGTAAAAGTGAAGATGAATTAACATTATCGGGCAGGAGGTGCGCAAAATGGGTTGCTTAGGAAATTTGTTGTGGTTTTTGTTTGGCGGTGCACTGAGCGGATTGAGCTGGTGTCTTGCAGGATGCCTCTGGTGCATTACGATTATCGGAATCCCGGTAGGCGTGCAGTGCTTTAAGCTTGCATCGCTTAGTTTCTTCCCGTTTGGAAAGCAGGTTCGCTATGGCGGGGGCGCTGCTTCATTTCTACTGAATATTGTGTGGCTGCTGTTTTCCGGATTGTTTTTGGCATTGGAACATGTGCTGTTTGGCGTGTTACTGTGCATTACGGTTATCGGAATCCCGTTTGGGCTGCAGCAGTTTAAGCTCGCAAAGCTGGCGTTGATGCCTTTTGGGGCGGAGGTATATTAAAAGATTTAGGGCAGCAGTTCAGCCCGGGACTTTGCACTTGCTGCAAAGTCCGTGAAATAGCGTTGCGGTTCAGGGGCATCAAGCCACCACGAAGTGGTTTTGCATGGCTTGATGCCAGGAATAGGAAGCCGAAGGCTGAATTGTTACGATTTAGGCAGTATCAGGCATTTACAGTCTGGATATGCGCGGAGAAGTATGGTACAATGTCAGCTATGAATGAAATACTTGGGGCGGTATGTTTACCCAGGGACAGGGGGGCCGGATGATGAAAGAAAAGATTGACCTCCTGATTCGCTGTATGAATGAATCGAAGAAAACCGTATTCTTTGGCGGGGCGGGAGTATCGACGGAAAGCGGTATTCCCGATTTCAGGAGTAAGGATGGGCTGTACAACCAGCATGACGTGCAGTTTGACAAGTATTCGCCGGAGTATCTGTTAAGCTCCGGCTGCCTGTATGACAGGCCGGAAGTATTTTATGAATTTTACAATCAAAAGCTGGACACAAGGGGCATAAAGCCGAATATTACCCACAAAATGCTGGCAAGGCTGGAGGCGGCAGGAAAGCTTTCTTCAGTAATTACCCAGAATATTGACGGGCTGCACCAGATGGCAGGCAGCAGGCGCGTGATTGAGCTTCACGGGACGACGCAGAGGAATTATTGTGTTCACTGCCACAGGGAATATGGCGGTGATTTTATTTTCCAGTCAGAGAACTCCATTCCGGAATGTCCGGCGTGCGGCCATATGGTGCGGCCGGACGTGACTCTTTACGGAGAGCAGCTTCCGGGGAATGCAGTCAGGGAAGCGGAAGAAGAACTTCGGGAGGCAGACATGCTGATGATCGGCGGAACCTCGCTGACGGTATATCCTGCGGCGTACTATATTCATGAGTTCAGAGGAAACCATCTGGTAGTGATTAACAGGGATCAGCTTCAGGTGAAGTTAAATCCTGCTTCGGATATTTCTTTTGCGTGCTCTCTGGGAGAGGTGTTTTCTGAGCTGGAGAGAAGATTTTTGGAGATTCAGTAAAAGAAGCAAGGCAGCAGTTCTGGCACTGCGTACCGAAGGTTCCCGGGCAAAGATTTTCAGGAATCTGCACAGGAACTTTCGGCACGGAATGCCGGCTTTTTGTGGTTTTAAGAGAAAGGAAAGTTACTATTTGCAGTAAGAAAGGGATAACAGATGAGATTTCGTCCATGCATTGATATTCACAATGGAAAAGTAAAACAGATTGTCGGAGGTTCTCTGGCCGATTCCGGAGATTTGGCGGCGGAAAATTTTGTGTCCGTTCAGGACGCTCCTTATTATGCCAGGCTTTACCGAAGGGAAGGAGTTCAAGGAGGACATGTTATCTTGCTGAACCCGGCTTCGTCTCCTTATTATGAGGCAACGCGGGCGCAGGCTTTGGCGGCGCTGCGGGCGTATCCGGGGGGACTGCAGGCCGGCGGCGGTATTCATGACGGAAATGCGTCAGACTACCTGGATGCGGGAGCTTCCCATGTGATTGTTACGAGTTTTGTGTTTAAAGATGGCTGTCTGAATTATACGAATCTGGATAAGATAAGAAGCGCTGTAGGAAAGGAACGCCTGGTACTGGATTTGAGCTGCCGGAAGCGAGGGGAGGAGTACTTTATCGTTACCGACCGTTGGCAGAAGTTTACGGAGACGGTGTTGAATGAGTGGACGTTGGAGACGTTAGCCTGTTATTGTGATGAGTTTCTCGTTCATGCCGTGGATGTGGAGGGAAAGGCAAATGGCATCGAAGAAGAACTGGTGCGGATGCTGGGAAACTGGCAGGGGATTCCCGTGACTTACGCGGGAGGCGTAGGCAGTTTTGAGGATTTGGAGAAGCTGAAGACGCTGGGGAAGGATGCGGTGGATGTAACAGTGGGGAGCGCTCTGGATATTTTTGGAGGGGAGATGCCGTACCGGAAAGTATTGGAAGTTTGCCGTATGGATATGGAGCAGGGGAGGTAAGCCTGAGAGTGAAAATTTTCAAATTTATCGGCATGGCGAGCCAAATGCGTCAGAAAGGGGAACGTATGTATATTATCGTAGGGCTCGGGAATCCGGGCAAACAGTATGCCCATACCCGTCATAATGTGGGGTTTGACACGATTGATGTGCTGGCAGAGCGTTATGGAATCAGTGTGGATGCGAAAAAGCATAAGGCATTGTATGGAAAAGGGATTGTAGAGGGGAACCGGGTAGTTCTGGCGAAACCCCAGACGTTTATGAATTTAAGTGGTGAGAGTGTAAGAGAGCTCATAGACTTCTATAAGATAGACGAAACAGAAGAATTGATTGTAATTTATGATGATATCAGCCTGGAACCGGGACAGCTCAGGCTGCGGGCGAAAGGGAGCGCAGGCGGACACAATGGAATTAAAAATATTATCGCCCATCTGGGAGGCCAGGCGTTTAAGCGGGTAAAGGTGGGAGTGGGAGAAAAGCCGAAGGGCTATGATTTAGCTGATTATGTGCTGAGCCGTTTTTCGAAAGCAGAGAGAGAGAAGGTAGATGTTTCTTTAGAGCGGGCGGCAGACGCCGTGGTTAAAATTCTCACGGACAATATGGAGGCGGCAATGAATGAATATAATAAGAAGGTAGAAGGATGAGAGCTTTTACAGAGCCATTGGAAAAATTGAGCGAATTTCCGCAAATCAAAGCATCGCTGAAAAAAAGAGGTATCGTGCAGGTGGCAGGGTGTATTGACGCCCAGAAACCGCATTTCATATATACGGCAGGAGAAGATTTTCCCTGTAAGATTGTATTGACTTACAGCGAATCCCGCGCAAAGGAAATCTATGAGAACTGTCGCTTTTTTGACAGGAAAGCGCTGCTGTATCCGGCCAGGGACTTGATTTTTTATAGCGCGGATATTCACAGTAACCTGATTGTCCGGCAGAGGCTGGCGGCGGTTAAAGCATTGGTCGAGGAAGAGCAGGTAACGATTATCACCACTATGGGCGGCTGTATGGATCATCTAATGCCGCTGGAAGAGCTGAAAAAAAACATTTTATCTATCAAAAATGACAGCATGTTAGAAGTGGACGCGATCAAACAGAAGCTGACAGCGATGGGATATGAGAATACGCCGCAGGTGGAAAGCGCAGGGCAGTTTGCGGCACGGGGAGGCATTCTGGATATTTTTCCACTGACGGAGGAGAATCCCGTGCGTATTGAGCTATGGGGGGACGAGGTGGATTCCATTCGAAGCTTTGATGTGGAGAGTCAGCGTTCCATAGAAAATCTGGAGTGTATTACAATCTATCCTGCAAGAGAGGTGATAGCGGATCAGGAGCGCATCCAAAAGGCTGTGAAGCGGATGGAAAGAGATGTGAAGAAGCCCTATGAGCAGATGCGCCAGGAAATGCGGACAGAGGAGGCGCACCGTCTGAAAATGCTGCTGGAAGAGACAAAGGAGCGGCTGACAGAGCTTTCATGGGAGGCAGGGATGGATGCGCTGGTGGATTATCTCTATGAGAAAACAGAGAGCCTGATAGAATACTGTAAAGGGAGGGAGCCCCTGTTTGTACTGGATGAGCCCCACCGTCTCATGGAAGAGGGAAACGCCATTGAGATGGAGTTCAGGGAGAGTATGGAAAGCCGTTTGGAGAAAGGGTATGCGCTTCCGAAGCAGACAGGCGTGTTAAATACGTGCCAGGACACAATCGGGCGGCTGAACCGGCAGCACTGCCTGGGGCTGTGTACGTTGGATTCTCCGCGGCAGCCCTGGAAGGTGACGGCTGGGTTCAGCCTGGACGTGAGGGCCGTGAATCCATATAATAATAGTTTTGAAATGCTTGTCCGGGATTTGCAGAGATGGAAGAAAAACGGATATCAGGTGATACTGCTTTCCGGTTCGAGAAGCCGTGCGGAGCGTTTGGCGGCAGACCTGCGCGATGCAGAACTGAACAGTTTTTATACGGAAAATCTGGACAGGGAAGTGGCGCCGGGAGAGATTTTAGTAAGCTATGGAAAATTGAATAGGGGATACGAGTATCCGCTGATTAAATTTGTGGTAATATCCGAGAGCGATATTTTCGGGCAGGAAAAGAAGAAAAAAAAGAAGCGCAAAACCTATGAGGGAAAGAAAATCCAGAGCTTTTCCGAGCTGTCCGTGGGCGATTATGTGGTTCATGAAAATCATGGGCTGGGCGTCTACCGGGGAATTGAGAAAGTGGAGGTAGACCGTGTAGCCAAAGATTATATGAAAATCGAGTATGCGGGGGGAGGCAAGCTCTATGTGCTGGCTACGCAGATGGATGTTATTCAGAAATATGCGGATAAGGATGCCGGGCAGCCAAAGCTTAATACGCTGGGAGGACCGGAGTGGAGAAAGACCAAGACGAAAGTGCGGGGCGCTGTCAAAGATATTGCGAAAGATCTGGTAAAGCTTTACGCGGCGCGCCAGGAGCAGCAGGGGTTTGAGTACGGACCGGATACCGTCTGGCAGAGAGAGTTTGAGGAGACATTTCCTTTTGAAGAGACGGCAGATCAGCTTTTGGCGATTGAAGCGGTAAAAAAGGATATGGAAAGCCGGAAAATCATGGATCGCCTGGTCTGCGGCGATGTAGGATACGGGAAAACGGAAATTGCTATACGGGCAGCATTTAAAGCGGTGCAGGAGAGCAAGCAGGTGGTATATCTGGTGCCGACGACAATTCTGGCGCAGCAGCATTATAACACGTTTGCACAGCGGATGAAGGATTTTCCGGTTCGGGTGGACCTGCTCTGCCGTTTCCGCACTCAGGCACAGCAAAGACAGACGCTGGCGGATTTAAAGAAGGGACTGGTGGATATTATTATCGGAACTCACAGAGTCCTTTCTTCCGATGTGGAATTTAAGAATCTGGGGCTGCTCGTGATTGACGAAGAACAGCGGTTTGGGGTTACGCATAAGGAAAAGATAAAGAAGCTGAAAGAAAATGTGGATGTGCTCACGCTGACGGCCACGCCCATTCCGAGAACGCTCCATATGAGTCTGATAGGAATTCGCGATATGAGCGTGTTGGAAGAAGCGCCTATGGAAAGGATGCCGATTCAGACCTATGTGATGGAGTACAATGAGGAGATGGTGCGGGAAGCTATTAGCAGAGAATTGGCGCGGGGCGGACAGGTATATTATGTGTACAATCGGGTAAACACCATTGTGGAAATGACGAATGCAGTTTCAAAGATGGTTCCGGAAGCGAACGTGGCATTTGCACATGGGCAGATGAAAGAGCGTGAACTGGAAAAAATCATGTATGAGTTTATTAATGGAGAAATTGACGTACTGGTTTCTACGACGATTATTGAGACAGGGCTGGATATTTCGAATGTCAATACGATGATTATCCATGACGCGGACAATATGGGCTTGTCTCAGCTCTATCAGCTCCGGGGACGTGTGGGGCGTTCGAACCGGACGGCTTATGCGTTCATGATGTACCGGAGAAATAAGATGCTGAAAGAGGTAGCGGAGAAAAGGCTCCACGCTATCCGGGAATTTACGGAGTTGGGGAGCGGCTTTAAGATAGCCATGCGGGATTTGGAAATTCGGGGAGCCGGAAACCTGCTGGGAGCCCAGCAGCACGGGCACATGGAGGCGGTGGGATATGACCTTTACTGTAAGATGCTCCACGAAGCTGTGAAGGAAGAAAAGGGCGAACGGACGCCGGAGGAAGAATATGAGACTTCCATAGACATTGATATCGATGCGTTTATTCCGGAACGGTACATTAAGAATGAGGGGCAGAAGCTTGATATTTACAAACGGATTGCCGCGATTGAAAACGAAGAAGAGTATGACGATATGCTGGAAGAGTTGGTAGATCGTTTCGGAGAGCCTCCGAAATCTGTACAGAATCTTCTGGCGGTAGCCAATTTAAAAGCTCTGGCTCACAGCGCTTGGGTAACAGAAGTGGCGCAGAGGGGAAATGAGATTAAGTTTACCATGTTTGAGCGGGCGCAGGCGGATCCCAAGAAAATCGAGCTGCTGGTAAAGCAGTATAGGGGACGGTTGGCGTTCGTGATGAATACGCCGCCGTATTTCCGCTTATCGAAGCCGAGGCGGGGGATGCGGGACAATGAGGATGTACTCGTGACAGTCAAAGAAGTTCTGGAGGAAATTAAGCTGCTGAAATAGGGTATCCTTGTGAAAAATGTGTTAATTTGAGAAAAAATATTGCGGGAAAACCGGAAAGGGATTATACTAAAGGAAGTGTTTCGAAGAAGGACAACGAATCAATTTTTAGGAGGAAACTTATCATGAGTAAGATAGGGAAGAAGCTGCTGGCAGCAGGGCTGTGCCTGGGATTGGCGGTTGGGACAGTGACAGGATGCAGCGCAGACAATGCGGGAAAGGCAGTCGCTACTTTAGATGGAGAGAAGATTGACTATGCGCTGGTAAACTTTATGGTGCGTTATAACCAGGCAGGGATGCAGAGTATGTACGGCAGCATGTTCGGTGAGGATATGTGGTCGAGCTATGGCCCTACGGTGAAGAGCAATATCATAGAGAATGTGGAACAGATGCTGATTCTGGAAAAGCATATGGACGAGTATAGCGTAGAGCTTACGGATGACGACAAAGCGAAGATTACCGAAGCCGCTGCAAAGTTCATGGAGAGCAATGAGAAAGATGTGTTGAAAGCAATGACAGCATCCCAGGAGACAGTGGAGCGTATGCTGACCCTGACTCTGATTCAGAATAAGATGCAGGCGGCAATTATTAAGGATGTAGACACAGAGGTGTCCGATGAGGAAGCGGCACAGAAGACAGTGAAGTATGTGATGTTCAGCACAGCGGATACTACGGATGCCGATGGAAATACAACGTCCATGACAGAAGAAGAGAAAGCAGCACAGAAAGAAAAGGCACAGCAGGTTCTGGATGCAGTAAAGGGCGGCACGGATATGGATGAGGCAGTAAAGGCGATTGATGAGAATATGTCGGCTACTACAACATCCTACGGAACAGACAACGGCAGCATTGATGAGAAAGTAAAGACAGCTGTGGACAGTCTTTCAGACGGCGAATTTGCGGACAGCGTGATTGAAGCGGATAATGGGTATTATGTAGCGCAGATGCAGTCTACGTTTGACAGAGAAGCGACAGACAGCCAGAAGGAGACGATCGTATCCCAGCGGAAATCAGACAAGTTCAATGAAGTGTATGACGCGTGGAAAGAAGCGGCAGAGTTTACCCAGGATGATAAACTGCTGGATGAAATTACATTTACAGACACTTTTGAAATAAAGAGTACAGAAACGGAAGCAGCGTCAGGAGAGACGGCTGCAGATACAGGAAGCGAGGGAACGGAGGGGGCGTCTGAGACGGAAACAGTTTCAGGAACAGAAGCGTCATCCGAGACAGAGACAGTTTCCGAAACAGAGGCGGTATCTGAGACAGCTGCGGAAAGCGAGACGGCCGCAGAGTAAGGCATATCAGGAGATAGCAGGAACAATTTATAATTTCGCGTAGCTGGGGCTGCTGTGTAACGACAGCAGCCCCTTGCAGATATACAGGGCAGTGAGGCGGATATGAAGCATATTGACAAGATAGAAAAAATGAGACATACTTGTGTGGCATTTGGCAGCTTTGACGGTATTCATCTGGGACATCAGGCGGTTGTTCGAAGATTGGTGGAAGAGAGCCGGAAAACAGGGAGACAGTCGGTAGTAGTGAGCTGTTTTCAGGCAGAAGATGTGCTTACCACCGAACTGGAAAAGGCCTGGCTTTTGGAGAAGATGGGAGTGGATGTTCTGGTCTCTCTGCCTGTGGAGCTGTCCCGGCAGGAAGGATTTATACCCCAAATTCTTATAGAAGAGCTGGGAGCGGAACAGTTTGTAATTGGAAAAGAATGTCCGGACAGGAAGAGGCTTGAAACGTGGGAGAAAAAGCTGACAGCAGCAGATATGGTGTGTACAGAGGGAAAATCTGTGACAGCGGCAGACGTGGCAAAATGCCTGGACAGGGGCGATATGGAGGGAGTGGCGGCATTATGCGGCCATCCGTATATCATGTTGGGAAAAGTAGTTCATGGCAAAGCGCTGGGGCGCACCGTAGGGATGCCGACGGCAAATCTGAAGATATACGGCAGCAAGCGCAAGCCGCCTAATGGGGTCTATGCTACATGCACAGAAGTGGAGAGCAGGAGGTATCCGGGAGTGACCAATGTAGGTACGCGGCCTTCGGTGGATGATTCTTCAGATATCACGATAGAAACGATGCTGGCAGATTTTGACCAAAATATTTATGGGGAAAAAGTCATGACAGAGTTTCATTCTTTTATTCGGGGTATCCGGAAATTTGACGGAATTGAGGCAGTGTGGCGGCAGGTGCAGAAAGATTTGAAACAGGTAAAAGAGATGCTGCTGAAATAGTGAAAGCAAAGGGAGTTTATGTATTATGCCGGCGGCACACGCCGCAGAAAGAGAGGGAAAAATGAAAAAAACGATAGGAACAATCATAGTTCTGGCGCTGCTGGGGATCGTGTGTCTGACGGGATGCAGCCAGAAAGAGAAACTTCCGGATTCCTTTGAGGAAACGGCGGTAAGAGAAGAAGCGGAAAAAGTAGTCAGCATGTTTAACGAAAAGGATTATCAGGGAATCATTGATATGGGAGACGCCAGCCTGAAAGAAAAGAATACGGTGGAACAGTTTACAGAAAGCTGTGACCCGCTGCTGAAAGAGAACGGCGCTTTTAAAGAGCTGGGGGATGTAGATATCGTGGGCACGGTAGATAAAGCAGCAGGAACGAAATATGGAGGGGCTATCATAGAAGGAATCTACGAAAACGGAGAGATTGTATTCAGCATTGCTTTTAATGAAAAAATGGAGCTGGTACAGTTTTTGATACGTTAAAGAAGAAAGCCGCAGCGGGAGAGAAATGGGCTTCCTGCTGCGGCTTTCCTGATGAAACAGAAGGACGGGGAGAATAACTATACGGGGGCCGGCATATATTTTTCCAAGGGACAAATCTTGAATGGGAGAAGCTGCTATGAATGTAAGTATGAAAAAAATGTCGGCTATATTGAAGTCACTGGTGGTATCCTACATAATCACAATTGCGATGCTGCTGGTTTTAACGTTCCTTCTGTTCCAGTTCGAGCTGGATGAAGGGAAGGTATCGGTGGGGATTATTCTCGTCTACCTTCTGTCCTGCTTTATCGGGGGATTTTTTGCAGGGAAGAAATGCGGCAGCAGGAAATTTTTGTGGGGGCTTGCGGTAGGAGGAATTTATTTTACACTCCTGCTTGTCTTGTCCCTGGCGGTGAAGCACGGGATTTCAGCGCAGCCTGTACAGATGCTGACGACACTGATGCTCTGTGCCGGAGGGGGGATGCTGGGGGGAATGCTTTCGTAAGGAAAAACTAATCTATTGAATATTTGACTCCCGTCTGCTATACTGAAATTAGTGTTAAAGGATGTATTTCCGAGGGTTTTGGGCACGAATATTGAAGGAAGCAAGGGGGTAACTATGAGACAAGAACTATGGAAACGGGCGGTGGGTATTCTGACGGCATGCCTGATGATATTTACGGCAGTTCCGGTGACAGCGCTGGCGGATGGAGAAGCGGCGGGCGCGCTGGAAAATATCGCGGCAGACTGCGAGATTACTGTGCCAAGTGAACAGAACGGAAAGCCGGCATCCAATATGGTAGATGGGAGTACGGATACCATGTGGATAAACGATGGAGCCAAGTGGCCATGTACGATTGAATTTGCATTGCCGGCGGCAAATACGAAGTGCGTGAAAAAGGTCGTGTTGAAATTTGAGAGCCATTCGAACCGCAGCATGGATGTAAAGATGAAATATGCGCTAAATGGAGTCGTTAGTGATTTGGCAGATGTGCCGGGGTCAGAAAAGACGGCAACGTTAAGCGAGGGATATGAGTTTGTATTTGATGTACCTCAGGCAATGTCCCATTTGTATGTGACGCTTGACAGGCCGCTTACAGACGGCGCGGCAGGTCAGTTCTGGCCGGCAGTTACAGAGGCAGAAATTTATATTGACCAGGATGCGGAAGAAGTTGTAGAGCTGGAAAATATTGCAGTGAGCAGAGGAGAAGTTTCCCTGGAAGCGAGTGTGAATGCGTCGGCAGAAAAGAAAAATGCGGCAGACGGGAAGTTTGATACATATGCTGCTCTGCATACGAAGAATTTCAGTGTGATTGAGACAGAAAACGGGACGCTGCCTTTTGTGGAAGTGAAACTGGATGTAGACCAGAAAATCCGCCAGTTTGTCCTTGCCATGAAAGAAGATACTTCCGGCGCTGTATACGGTTATACGATTTTGGGAAAGAAACGCCGGAGTTCTGAATATGCACAGATAGCTTCAGGTACGATTGGAACGCAGGCAGGAAGCAGCCGGAAGGAGATTACGGTAAGCGAGCTGGAGGGAATAAACGCGAAAGAAGTGGAGTACCACATGCTGAAAGCAGTCTTTACGGCAGAGAATGCTGCGGCAAAGAACAGCATTCCGCAGCTTGCAGAGTTTCAGCTCCTTGCTAATAAGGCGGCGCTTGCAGAAGGGGATATAGAAAATATTGCCTGGGGCAGTGAAGACCTCCATGCAAATTATGACCAGGATACCGTAGGCAGGATTGTGGACGGAAATACAGAAAATACCTGGAGTGCGAAGCAGTACCCCGCTTATGTGGACATCGGGCTGGGCGGTGAATACAGCCTGTCTGAAATTGAGATTTATATGCCGTCAAACGGATATTCTCAGTATTCCCTGTATTACAGCAATGATGGACAAAATTATTCCAAGCTGGCGGAAAAGACAAGCAAAGAACCTTGCCCGGAAGAAGGGGAAATCTATCAGGCAGACGGCGTGAAGGCAAGCAGTGTGCGCGTACTTTTAGAATACAATTCTGTAGGTGCGAAGGCTGTTTTAAACGAGGTGCGCATAAAAGGGGAAAAGGCAGGGGAAGCTCACGCGGCAGAGTTTACCCCGCCGGAATCGTGGGAAGAATCTGCGTACAATCAGCCGATAACCGTGCAGGACACGATTGACGAAGTAAGAGGAATCATCCGTCGAAATATTGGTGAAGCCTATGTGGACTGGTTTACGTTTGAAGTAGGTGAACCGGGGGCATATGACTATTATGATATTGAAGATGCCGGGGACGGTAAGGTTAAGATTACCGGGAATGACGGCGTTTCTCTGGCCAGCGGGCTGAACCATTATCTGAAATATTACTGCAATGTGATGATTAGCCAGGTGGGGAATCAGGTTAAAATGCCGGAAGCAGTTGTTCCGGTGGGAGAGAAAGTACACAAGGAATGTAAAGTTCCGGCACGTTATGCGTATAACTACTGTACGATGTCTTATTCTATGCCGTTCTGGGGCGAAAATGAATGGCGGAAAGAACTTGACTGGCTGGCGCTGAACGGAGTGAACCTGGTTCTGGATGTGACCGCGCAGGAGGAAGTATGGCGTCAGTTCCTGGGAAGGCTGGGTTACACCCATCAGGAGGCAAAAGACTATATTGCCGGCCCGGCGTATTATGCATGGGCATATATGGCGAACCTTACGGGATTTGGCGGTCCGGTACATGATTCCTGGTTTGGCGAGAGGACAGAGCTTGCCAGAAAGAACCATCTGATCATGAGAAAGCTGGGAATGCAGCCGGTACTGCAGGGATACAGCGGAATGGTTCCGGTAGATATCAAAAACGTAGCGTCAGGCGAATATGCGCTTGGAGATAATGACGTCATTACACAGGGAGGCTGGTGTTCGTTCCAGCGTCCGTATATGCTGCGCACGACGAACGATGCATATGATAAGTATGCCGCATTGTTCTATGAGTGCCAGAAAAATGTGTTTGGGGATATATCGGATTACTACGCGACAGACCCGTTCCATGAGGGAGGAAACACAGGATATATGGACGTCTCTGCTATGAGCCGGAAAGTATTAGCATCCATGATGGAGTATAACCCGGATGCAGTATGGGTCATCCAGTCCTGGCAGGGAAATCCAACCAATGGGCTTTTGAACGGATTGGAAGAAAACAGGGAGCACGCGCTGGTGCTTGACTTGTATGCAGAGAAGACGCCGCACTGGAATGAAACGAACCCCGGCTCTTATGGAGGCGGAAATTTTGGAGGCACTCCTTTTGTATATTGCATGCTGAATAATTTTGGCGGACGTATGGGGCTGCATGGACATATGGATAATATTGTGAAAGGTGTCGCAGATGCGATGAACAATTCCGGCTATATGGAGGGCCTGGGAATTGCTCCGGAGGGTTCACAGAATAATCCGGTTCTCTATGACCTTCTGTTTGAGACGGTATGGTGCAATGATGCAAGCCAGCCGCTGGAGAAAATCAATACGGCAGATTGGCTGAAAAAATATGTACGCCGCCGTTATGGTGCGGAAAGCGAGAATGCATATCAGGCTATGCTGATTTTGGAGAACACAGTATATAAGGCAAGTCTGAACAACCTTGGACAGGGCGCTCCGGAATCTTATATTAATGCCCGTCCGGCAACCGGAATCAATGCAGCGTCTACCTGGGGCAACGCGGTAATTAGCTATGATATGGCAGAACTTGAGCGGGCGGCCAGGCTGCTTCTGGAGGATTATGATACACTGAAAGACAGCGACGGGTATCGGTATGATCTGGCAGATATTCTGAAGCAGGTTCTTTCCAATAAATCTCAGGGAATCCATCGGCAGATGGTGAATGCGTTGGAAGCAAGGAATTTGGAACAGTTTACTGAAAAATCAAATGAATTCCTTGCGCTTATTGACAAGGTGGATAAAGTACTCAGTTCAAGGAAAGAGTTCCTGCTTGGTACTTGGGTAGAAAGCGCAAAAGCGCTGGCGGAAAATGCGGATGATTTCACAGAGGATTTGTATGAATTTAATGCAAAGGCGTTGATAACTACCTGGGGCGGATACCCGCAGGCAGAGTCAGGAGGATTGAAGGATTATTCAAACCGCCAGTGGGCTGGACTGACCAGGGATTTCTATAAACAGCGCTGGAGTATGTGGATAGAGAAGCAGAAAGCTGAACTTGCGGGAAACAGCGCTGCTAATATCAACTGGTTTGAATTTGAATGGGCGTGGGCAAGAGCTAACACGATTTACAGGACAGAAGCATCAGGCGCAGATTTGTGGGCGCTTGGCATGGATGTCTTGCGGGAGCCGGTAACGAATCCGCCTGTTGGTGTAGAAGCAGCCAGGGAAGAACTCCTGGATATCCTGAGCACGGAAGGCAGTAAGGGTGAGAATGCCTATAGTGCAGAAAGCTGGGCGCCTTATGCAGAGGCTATTCAGGAGGTGCGGGCGGCTCTGAAAAAAGACGGAGTTACCGCAGAAGAGCTCCAGGCGGCAAAGAATAAGCTGACACAGGCATCCGCGGGGCTGGTATCTGTGGTAGTCGCGTCAAAAACGGAACTTACAAACTATACGGAGACGCTGAAAGAGAAGGAAGAGGAAATATATACGCCGGAGAGCTGGAAAGCTTATCAGACAGCGCTTGCGAAAGTAGAGGAGGTTTTGGCGAATCCGGATGCGGACAGGGATATGGTCTTTGCTGCGAAGGCAAGGCTGGAACGCGCAGTGCAGAATTTGGCTCTTGCACCTTTATTTTCTGAAAAAGCCGGACTTGAGAGTTATATAGATACGCTGGCAGGAAAAGCAGAGAAGGATTATACGCCAGAGAGCTGGAAAGTATATGCGGCTGCATTGGAGGAGGCGAAAAGGGTTTTGGCTGACGAAGGCGCTGATTTGGAAACCGTTATAGAGGCAAGGAGAAAGCTGGAGGAAGCGGCAGGCGGATTGAGAAAGCCGGAAGTAAAACCTGATCCTGCGCCGGGACCGAATCCGGAACCGAATCCGGAACCGAATCCGGGGCCGAGTCCTTCACCGGGAGATCCGAAACCGCCTGTAGGCGATACGCTTCCAAAGGCAGGTACTATTTATAAGACCAAGACACTGGAATATAAGGTTACGGCATCTTCTGATAAAGTGAAAACGGTATCTGTCCAGAATCTTAAGAATAGTAAAGCAAAGGCAATCACTGTCCCGGCAACGATAAAGATAGGAAAATATACCTATAAAGTTACAGAAATCGCACCGAAAGCTTTCAGGAAGAAAGTGAAACTTGCATCAGTTACTATCGGAACAAATGTCCGGAAAATAGGAAAAAATGCATTCGAAGGCTGCAAGAAGCTGAAAAAAGTAACCATAAAGTCTAAAGTGTTAAAGAGTGTTGGGAAACAGGCATTAAAAGGCATATACAAGAAAGCGAAGGTTTCCGTACCAAAGAAGCAGTACAAGGCATATGTGAAATTATTTAAGAAAGCGAAAACAGCAAAGAGTGTAAAAATTGTAAAGAAATAAAGGAAGTGGGCTGCCGCATGATTGCGGCGGCCCACTTTTTGGAAATAGGAAAATTAAATATCAGGAGATTCTTCAGACATTTCATGCAGAAGGAGCTTGCGGTACTGGTTTGGGGGCAGACCGATAATGCTGCGGAAAAGTTTGGAGAAATGCTGGGAATCTTTCAGTCCTATCAGTGCAGCGATATTGGTCAATGTCAGTCCTGCGTCCGGCATCAGCTCAATTGCCTGGTTAATCCGGTAGAGATTAATATAGTTCAGGATGGTAAGATTCATATGCTGGAAGAATACTTTGCTTAAATAGCGGGAAGAGATGTTCAGGTGTTCAGCGATATCCTGGATTAAGATTTTTCCGGAAAAATTTTCATGAATATAGGAGAGTGCGTAGGATACATACCGTATGTGTTCCGGTGTATGCGCGCTGCTGCCTGTTATTAGGGACATATCAGGGCGAATCAGCATAATCATATGGAGAATCAGCTCCGCGATATGCAGGTTTGCCATGGCGGCAGAAAATACGCCTCCGGAAGCCGTTTCATCTATGATGCGTGAAACAAGTGAAGCAGTCGTCTCGTCTGCGACCAGATGGATATAGCTGCCGCACGATACAACCAATGCAGTTAAAAGATCAAGAGGACAAGGTTCTGCCTGATTCAGATACCACTGGGAAAAAAGATCAGGATTGAAATGAATGTGGCGGAATGTGCATACATCCTCTGTTTCCAGATAAAAGGAATGAACTGTATTTGGGGGAATCATGATAAAATCCCCGGCCTTACAGAGGATTTTCCAGGCATTAATGTCCATGGAACAGCAGCCGGAGCTTATCAGATAAATCTCAATAGAGCGATGTATATGTCTGGAAAAACTGTAGCGGTGCTCACGGAGCTGATCTTTGGCGCTGATGACCGTCTGAGTGGCGAGAAAGACTTCGCTTTGGCCTGGACGGTATTCTGAATATGAATCTCCCATTGTAAAAGCTCTCCTTTCATGGGTAAAGCAATAGTTCCGTATTATACAAAAATTACGATAAAGTGGACGGTATTTAACAAGAAAAAAGTTTACCAAAATGATATAATAAAATAAAAGTAAAGTCAATGAAATTGTATAAAATGAATAGGAGTATGGCGAGTGAAGAAAAAAATCTGTGTAATTATCACAATTATAATTTTAGCAATCCTTGTTTTTGGCGGGTTTTTCTTATGGCAAAGCCAATTTTCACTGAGTATTGGAGAAAGCAAAATAGACAAAGAGGAATTTTTGGATGCAGCGGCAGGAAAAATGTATGAGGTTACGGAATATTTTTCCGGGAAAAGCGGAGGAGCTATGGACGCCGGATTTTGGGAACGGGAAATTGAGGGAGAATTTCCCTACAAAAAGCTGGCAGATGCAGCGCTCGAGGAGCTGAAATATTTTCATGCAGTGTATGATTTGGCAAAGGAGAAGGGGTATGTAGAGGATGCCAGCTATCAGGGGTTTAAAGCGCGCTGGGAGGCTGAAAACCAGTATCGGAAAGAGCAGATTGCAAAGGGCGGGGCAGTGTATGGGCTGTCGGAGTACACCCTGGAACTGTACAGGGAATATGAGATGGATACACTGCAAAAGCAGTACTGCGAGGATTTGGATAATGAAGGAATGGTTATTACAGATGCTGACAGAGAACAGTATTATACAGAGCATGCCGTTTCTTACCAGAGAGAAGACGACAGGGTGCTGGATTATGTGAAAATCCCTTATGCCGGGGAGATGGATGAAGAGCAGGCGAAAGGGCTGAAAGATATTCTGACGGCAGTTTATAAGAAGCTTGATAAAGACACTACGCTGGCAGAGACGGCCGGAGCAGAGAAAGCTATTGTACCATACCTGGAACATGCTGAGGTGACGGCAGACGAGCTGAATATGTATTCAAGGAGTATCGGCGATGTACTGGAGTATGCATGGAATCTGCAAGCTGGAGAATCGACAGCAGTGTTGGATGAAAACGGATGTTTCTACCTGATTGAATGCACAGACAGAAAAGCGAATGAACCAACGCCCATGGAAGAGATAAAGGATAATATCAATAAGACGCTGCGCGAGGAAAATTATGATAAAATCGTAGCAGAGCGTGCGGAAAAAGCCGAGGTCGAAGGCGATATGGAACGTATATACTTTTTTATGAAAAAGAATATAAACAATTAAACCTGAAAGGAGAGAGTTTGGAAGTAAACTTCTAAGTCTGCCAAGGTGACGCAGCGAGTGCGTCAGAAAGGGGAAAAAATGAAAAAAAGAATATTGGCATTTATGTGTGCGCTGGCAGTAGCAGGGACAAGCCCAAATCTGCTTCCGGCATTTCAGGTACGCGCTGCAGCCCGGGAGGTGATGGGAAAATCTTACTATATCAGCAGTATCCACGGAGATAATTCCAAATCCGGAACCTCGGAAAGAGAAGCGTGGGAGACGCTGGATAAGCTGAAACAGGTAAAATTAGAACCGGGAGACCAGGTGCTGCTGGAGAAAGGGTCCGTATTCCAAGGATATATCCATCTCCAGGATGTACATGGAACCGAGGAGGCGCCAATTAAGATTGGGAGCTATGGAACAGCGGAAGCGAAGCCGCGGATTGACGCGGAAGGGCAGGGAGTCTGGTATCAGTCCTATAACGGTGCGGTGGATAATCAGAAGCATAGGTCTCAGGGATATGTATCTTCGGCGATTCTGCTCTATGACGTGGATTTTGTGGAAGTGAGCGGGCTGGAAATAACAAACGCATCGGATGATTTTGAGTTTTTCAAGGGAGCAACTGCCAGCGCGTCACAGATTGATGACCGGATGGATCGTACCGGCGTATCCGGCATCGCCAAAGACGGAGGCACGATGGAGCATGTGTATCTGGACGATTTGTATATTCATAATGTAGATGGCAACCTTGAAGACAAGCATATGAATAACGGCGGAATTCAAATGAATGTACTGCCGCCTGCAGATGAAGGAGCTACCGGGATAGCCAGATACCATGATGTGAAAATTACGAACTGCCATGTAAAGGATGTGTCCCGTGCCGGAATTTGCGTAGGATATACCTACCAGAGCGGCAAGTTTAACGGGAAGGCGATTTCAGATACGGTGGCGAAAACTTATGGACACACAGAACTTCTTTTTGAAGGAAATTATGTGCAGAATGTGGGAAATGACGGAATCGTGGCTATGTATGCGTACCGTCCGCTTATTCAGCGGAATGTGTCAGACCGGGCGGGAGCAGATTTGGATGGAAAATATGATATAACTTCAAAGTATCCTGATACAAACCAGACAATTTTCTGGCAGCCGTTCTGTGCGGCAATCTGGCCATGGAAATGTAAAGACGCCGTGTTCCAGTATAATGAGGTGTTTGATACGGTAGACTGCCAGGATGGGCAGCCCTGGGATATCGACTGGTCAGACGGCACGGTTTATCAGTATAATTACAGCCATAACAATGGAGGAGGCTGCCTGATGATCTGCGGCGTGGAAGCATATCAGGGAATGTTCCGGTATAACATCAGCCAAAATGATTTGAAAGGTCTGATTGGGCTGGCAGACGCGAATCCTCAGGGAAAGATTTACAATAATGTATTTTATATCGGAAAAGATTTGAATACAAAGATGTTTATTGACAAGAGCAATTACAACGGGGCGGCAGAGCTGAAAAATAATATTTTTTATAACGTCAGCACTGGGAAAAATGCCAGTGAGGTCATCGTGAAAACAGGGCGCACATATGCAAACAATATTTTCTTTGGATATGAAGGGCAGACGCTCCCGGCAGGCTCTATCACGGCAGATCCGAAGTTCGTGAACCCGGGGCAGGCGCCGGAAAGCTCCCAGGCTGGGAAACTGCACAACAGGGAGGTATTTGACGGATATAAGCTGCAGGACGATTCACCGGCAATCAATGCGGGAACCCTGACGGAAGGCATGGCAAAATATGATTTCTTTGGAAATCAGGTGGGAGCGCAGCCTGACATCGGAGCGTATGAATCCGGGACGGCAGAGACTGTGCTGGCGCTGGGAGGCGATTCCGTGCTTGTAGAAGACGGGAAGATTAAGAGACTCCCTAAGACAATGACGGTAGGAGAACTGAAAGAACAGCTCGTATTTGCGCGGGATGTGAGCCTTAGCATCCTTCGAAACGGCCAGGAAGCCGGAGACGGGGAAAAAGTAACCGAGGATATGGCGGTGAAGCTTGTCCGCGGCAGTGAGACAAAGGAATATGCAGTAGAGCTGGCAAAGCAGCTTGTGTACAGGGATTATGAACCGGACGCCCAGATGCGGGCAGGTGTGACTGCGGGAAATGCAGAGAATGGCAGCTCCCAGTGGGCAAGTTCTTCAGATAGCACTCCGGCATCGAATGTCCTTGACGGGAATAACGCTACGATATGGCATACATCCTGGGATAATACCAGCCAGTCAGACGTCTGGATTAAAATAGACCTGGGAAGCAGCAAACCAATAGCCAGGTTCACTTATGTTCCAAGGCAAAACAATACTTCAGGAATTATTACAAAATATAAAGTGGAGGTCAGCAGCGATGGAAATAGCTGGACACAGGCAGCTGAGGGAACATGGGCAGGCGATTCGTCTACGAAATATGCAGAATTCATGCAGGTGAATGCACGTTATATCAGGCTTACGGGAATAGAATCTGTACCGATGAACGGCAGTAAGCCGGCGGGAAGCGCTGCTGAGATACGTGTCGGATACCTGGAAGAAGAAAATTAAGGAGGAGAAGGCTATGGTAAAGAAGAGGATTTTAGCAATGGTGAGTGCGCTGGCAGTGCTCTGTTCCTCAGTAATCCCAGGCGCGGGTGCAGAAACAGCAGAAGCGGCATCGGGCGCGGAGGGGACAACTTATTATGTCAGTACTCTCCACGGAAAGGACAGGAACGATGGAAAGAGCCAGGATACACCATTTTACAGCCTTCAGAAAATAAATAAGCTGGAGCTGAAACCGGGCGATAAAGTTCTTCTGGAGTGTGGTTCCAGGTTCATGGACGGATATCTCCACCTGTTCGGACAGAGCGGCAGCCAGGAAGCGCCGATTGTCATTGATAAATATGGCGAAGGTGCGGCCCCAATCATTGATACGAATGGCCAGGGCATCTGGTTCCAGAACTATGGATACAGGCTGGACAACCCTAATCATAAGTTCCAGGGATATGTTTCATCGTCCATTCTGCTGTATGATACGGAATACATTGAAATCAATAATCTGGAGATTATCAACAGGGCTCCGGTAATTGATACTGCCTACAATGCCGTTGATGTGATGAACCGCACCGGAGTGGCGGCAGTGGCTCAGGATAAGGGAACGGTCGACCATATTTATCTGAACGGTTTGAATATCCATGATGTAATGGGAAATGTCTATGACAAACATATGAATAACGGCGGAATTTATTTTACGGTATTCCAGCCCCACGGAGAGAAAAAGACAACAACAACCCTGAATGGGGCGGTGAAGGCAGATACGATCGAAGAAGCAGCATCGGGAATTTCACGTTATGATGATGTGAAGATTGAAAACTGTACAGTGGAAAATACGAACCGCTGGGGAATCGCCGTAGGGTATTCCGCATACTGGGATGTGTTTCCGGACAAAGTAAAAGCAATTTCCGATGAAGATATCAGGAAATACGGTTCCACCAATGTTGTTATCCGCAACAATTATGTAAAAGATTCCGGAGGCGATGCCATTACTCTGATGTACTGTGACAGACCGCTGGTAGAGTACAATGTTTCGGACGGCGCGGCAAGGCAGATTAACAATACGGATTACAGCCAGATTAAGGTTCCCAATGCGAACTTTGGAAGGGTAGCGGCGGCAATCTGGCCCTGGAAGTGCAAAAATGCGCTGTTTCAGTATAATGAAGCGTTTGACACCCGGAATGGCGATGCAGGAAATGATGACGCTCAGGCATGGGACGCTGATTCTGGGGACGGTACGCTTTACCAGTATAATTACAGCCATAACAATACCGGAGGATGTGTGATGTTCTGTTTGGCGGATGCGTACCAGAATACGTTCCGTTACAACATTAGCCAGAATGATTTGAAGGGGGCGATGGATATTGCCGGAAATCCGGATGCGCATGTGTATAACAATACATTTTATATGAAAGAAGGAGTTCCGTTCATACGCCAGAGAAATAATGGGGGCTATATGGTAGCAGAGAATAACATCATTTATTATTCCGGTGAGGAACCAATGGCGGATACCTGGAGAAAAAACGGAAAAATAGGGCTTACATTCAGCAACAATTTGTATTATAATTATGCATCAAAGCCGGTCAGCGATGAACAGGCAATCGAAGTGGCAAAAGGAACCCAGGTACTAAAACAGCCGGGGAGCGGACCCACTTATGCAGTGAAAGCTGCGCGGCTGCACAGCGACCCGACGGTGCGGAGTGCATTTGAAGGCTATAAGCTGGTGGAAAATTCGCCTGCCCTTGGAAAAGGAAAGATAATTACAGATAATAACGGCAAAGAACCGTGTACGGTAGATTTTTTCGGAAATAAGATAACCGCTTCTGAGACACCGGATATCGGGGCACATAAATATCAGGCGGAAGCAGAAGAGGTTGTGACACCTGCCGCGCCGCAGGCACCGGAAATTTCTGAAGCCGGGGAAACAGAAGTAACGATAACGTTTCCGGTCGTATGGGACGTTGTTGGGATTTCGGGATATAAGATTATGGATGGCGATACGGTACTGTTGGATATTACCGAACCGGAAAAAATGATGGATGAAGCAGGAAAAAATATTTTAGTAAAATTGACGAATCTGGAGCCTGGAAAGAAATACAGCCTGTCAGTGTCTGCTTATGATATGAACGGGGAAATGTCGGCGCCTACAGAGATTAATTTCACGACTGTCAGCAAGAAAGAGCCTGTAAATCCGGAGCCTCCGGTGGTAAATCCTCCTGAAGTAAAACCTCCTACAGAGAAGCCTCCGGTAGTAAGTCCTCCGGCGCAAAATCCTTCCGTGAAATTGGATAGGGCAAGCGCGGTGATTTATACGAAGGGAAGCAAGACCGTAACGCTCAGGGCAATTGTGGCAGGCGTAAGCGGAAGTGTGGTATGGACATCTTCCAGCCCCAAAACAGCGACAGTATCTAACGGAGTGGTAACTGCGAAGAAACCGGGAAAAGCAGTGATTACAGCAGCAGTAGGGAACTATAAGGCGAGCTGTACGGTTACGGTTAAGAAGCCGGCATTGAAACTGAAGAAAAAGTCTGTTACCGTAAAAAAGGGCAGAAAGCTCAAGCTTAAGGTAACGGCTGTACCAAAAGGAAAAGTCACATACAAGAGCAGCAGCAAAAAGATAGCGTCTGTGACAAAAAAAGGTGTTGTGAAAGGCATAAAGAAAGGACGCTGTAAGATTACTATTAAATGCAATGGCGTAAAGAAAGTCATAAAAGTAAAGGTGAAATAGGAGCGAAACAATATGAAATTTATTTATCCTGCAGTATTTCATAAGACAGAAGAAGGCAGATATAAAGGATATTTTCCGGATTTGGAATGCTGTTATGCCGAGGGAGACACCTTGGATGAAGCAGTAGAGAATGCCAACGAGGCCGCCACGGACTGGATTTCGCTGGAGCTTTCAGAGGAAGAGGTGCAATTGCCGTATATTACAGATGTTAGTGATATTCCTCTGAAAGAAGGTGAGGTCGTGCGGCAGATATCCGTAAACATTAGATTTTATGAAGGATGGGATGAGTAGAAAAATTACTGCGGGCAGTAACGCAGGTAAGAGAGGTGTGCAGGTTTTCAGCCTGCACACTTTGATTTTATGTATTTTTGTGCTATACTTTTTAAAGGAATAGAAGAAAGGCTTTTGTGGAAGTCTTTTTAATAGCAACAGTTCGGCTTTTGGCAGAATTGCGGCTTTTTATACAAACGCAGGTAAGGGGCGGAAGAGAAAGGATGGGGAGTCATGACGAAAACAGAATTTTTAGATACCCTGCGCTTAAAATTGGAGGGAGAAGTGCCGGTATCTGAGATTGACAGTACGATACGGTATTATGATGAATATATATCTGAGACAGTGGGAAGAGGAGAATCTGAGAGTAAGGTTTTGGAAGAGCTGGGAAGTCCGCTTCTGATTGCCAGGACAATCATTGATACATCCGCGCGGCAGGAAGGGAATAACAGAAAAACCCCATATAACAGCAAAGAAGAAGCGGAGCAGGATAGGGTAAGATACTATCATCTGAATGTAAATCGGGGTATGGCAAAACTTACAGCTGTGCTTATATTTGTGGCTGTGCTGGCATTGGCTGCCACAGTACTGCGGATTCTTATCCCGCTTCTGCTTCCAATTCTCTTGATTGGGATAATTGCTGCAATTTTTCAAAACGGAGGCCGGCGGAGATAGGATGAAAATTTCGACAAAAGGTATTTATGCGTTAGAAATGGTCGTAGATCTGGCAATTTATGCAGATGATGGGAATAGGGCGAGTATCCGCAGTGTAGCTGTGAGAAGAAAGCTTTCAGAAAAATATCTGGAACGGATTGCCTCCATGTTGAAAAAAGCAGAAATTATAAAAAGTACACGTGGGGCGGGAGGCGGCTACTGTCTTGCGCGGCCAGCCGGGGATATTACAGCGCTGGAGGTGCTGCTGGCAGCAGAGGGAAACCTGGCTCCGGTAGAATGCCTGATCCGGGATATGGGCTGTGGTATAGACTGTGGTAAGTGCGCCACGAAAGAAACGTGGAACCGGCTATGGGATTTGACAAGAGATGCAGTCAGAGATGTTAGTATTGCACAGATAAAGGAACTGGCTGAAAGGAAACAGAGGATAGGCGGAGGAGAAGAGTGAAGATATCAACGAAAGGGAGATATGGCCTGCGGGCACTGGTGGATTTGGCCAGTCATGAAAATGAAGGAGCGGTGTCCCTGCTCCATGTGGCAAAGCGGCAGAATATTTCTCTGAACTATTTGGAGCAAGTGTTTGCAGCTTTGAGGAAGGCAGGAATTGTAAAGAGCCAGAAAGGTGCACAGGGAGGTTACCGGCTGGCAAAAAGTATGGAAGAAATCAAGCTGGACGATGTGCTTACCGTGCTGGAGGGAAGGTTTAACATTATTGAAGAAACAGATATAGGAGTCCGGCAGGATGCAGTGCGGTGGGCTATTCAGGAACTGGTCTGGGATAGGATAAATGCATCGATTTGGAAGTTCCTGGAAACGTGTACGTTGGCTGAGCTGGTAGAACAATATAAGGAATTGGGCAGTTCAGCAGAATATATGTATTATATCTGAAATAGATAACAGAAGAGAGGCTGCATTTGTGCATGGCATGACAGCCGATGCATATACTGTGAATGATGAAGTGATCTTGAGGCAGATATGCAGAGAAATGATATGAGAGCAATGCAGGAAAATAATGTAGACCGGGGACGGCTGCGGATACGGGTGCAGTCTGAAGCGCGTCCGGTGGAGGATGCGCAGATAGCGATTTCTTATACGGGAGATCCGGAAAGTACAGTGGAACAGGTTACAACGGATGCGGATGGGCAGACGGAGCTGCTGGAGCTGGCGGCGCCGCCTTTGGAGTACAGTATGGAGCCGTCGGCATCACAGCCCTACGCGGAATATACTTTACAGATTACTGCGCCGGGATATGAGCCGGTGACGATTTCAGGCGCTGAAATCCTGCCGGACTCTACGGCAATACAGGAGGTGCGTATGGTGCCTCTTGTGCAGCCGGAAGATTTTCAGGATATTGTGATTCCGGCACATACGCTTTATGGGGATTATCCGCCGAAGATTGCGGAGGCAGAAATTAAACCGGTCAACCAGACCGGGGAAATTGTTTTAAGCCGTGTGGTGATTCCGGAATTCATCGTAGTCCACAATGGTTCTCCGGCGGACAGTACAGCCGGAGACTATTATATCCGCTATCGTGATTATATAAAAAATGTGGCGTCCAGCGAAATCTACGCCACTTGGCCCAGAGCTACGATTACCGCCAACGTGCTGGCCATCATGTCTTTTACTTTGAATCGCGTGTACACAGAATGGTATGGGAATCACCACATATTCTGGGTTGTGGAATGAAGTCATTAAGGTTGATTTTGAAACGAATAACGACTTCTGTTTTCTTTACATCAATACGCTCTACGAGCTTATTTACCAGTACCCGCTTTGTTGCCACATCTGCATTTAGAAACACATCCTGCCATGTTGGAATCTTATTTTTAATATCTTCCCATTCGTTGATTGATACAGAAGTGCTTTTCAATTCCAGTTCCTTTAAGGTAACAATATCCTGTTGTTGCTGTGCCTGTTCTTTATGCTTTTTGATGATTGCTACCAGTTCTTCCAATGACAAAGGATAGTCACCAGTCATAGCATTTGGAATATTTTCTTCCATAATCCGAATCTTGTCCTGAATATTTTCAAGATTCTGTTTTTCCTTTTTTAATTCAGCTTGTTTCCGTTTCTTTTCTTGATTCTGATTGTTCTCAATTTCATTAAAAATACTTTCATTTTCCTGTAATTTCCCGATGTATTGTGCGATGGATTCAAATACAATCGGTTCAATCATGTCGGCTCGGATTTGCTTAGTCTTAACATGGGTTACCCCTTGCCATGCATTTTGGCATTTATATATCGCAATTTTGCTTGCTCTTTTTTCTCCTGTACCTTTTATCGTCCAATAGTTATATTTACTCCCATTTGTCATTTTACTTCCACAATATCCGCAATATAAAACATCAATTAAGGCTAACATACCATCATTCTTTCTAATCACATTCACATCCTTATGCTCTAATGCTTTTATGTATTTATCGCCCCGGCGTTTACGTCGTTCCTGTGTTTTATTCCATGTATCACCGTCGATAATCATAATACTTTCGTTTGCGTCAATAGAAGTAATCCAATTCTCACTGTCAAGCCTGTGATATTGTCCGTTGATTCGCTCCCTGCGTTTATAAGCTGTATGTCCGGCATAGATAGGATTCGTTAAAATGCTTGTGATAGTTCCGCCTTTCCATGTGTCATTGGGGGCAAGGTTTTTATAGGTTTCATGCCTGTTCAAAACGCTGGCAATTTTGGAAGAACCGTACTCCTTATTGAGAGATAGGTCATAAATATAACTGACAACCTCTGCCTGTTCTGGAACAATAACAAGATGATGTAACGCCCGTCCGTGTTTACTGATTTCTCCTGATAACTCTAATTTGTAGCCATAAGGGGCTTTTCCACCCATGAATTTTCCTTTCTGCACTAACTTCTGGGCGGTATCTTTTACACGCATACCTGTATCAGCGCTTTGTTTCTGGGCATTACCGTATCTCAAAGCTAACATCATTTGCCCCATTGTATCATCTGTTTCAGGAGAAATGCAGCCGTCTTTCACGGTGTAAATATCCACACCACATTTTTTCAGAGCCATTACATAGGCTCCGATTTCCCACATAAGTCTGCCAATTCTATCGTCTTTGTATGCCACCAAAATATCATATTCTTTTGCCTGTGCGTCCTGTAAGGCGTTTTGAAGTACATTTCTGTCTGCGACTGAATTTTTATATCCGCTGTTACTTCCCTCAAAGTATTCCTTTGAATCGAGTTGCCATTCTTCGTGTTTTTTTACATAGTCTTTTACAATTTCTCTTTGCACACTCAAATCACCGTCCGGCTCTAACTGCTGATTTGAACTAACGCGTAATAACATTCTCACTTTTTTCATAAGTCAATCGTCCTTTCTTTCTAACCAGCAGAGGGTTATCCCTCTGCTGACGTTATGAGATTTTTTGTAACTGTTCCCGTAAGACACTTGAAAGAATAGACTTTATTTCTTGATGTAAAATATCCGTCTGTTCTGGTTGTGTAGGGAACTCAAGCACAACCTTTATACCATTTATTTTCTGTTCAATCTGTTGATAAGTAGTATCGGACATGAAAATCTCCGGGCAAATGAATCTTATTATATGACTATTCCGTAAAATTTTGTCCCATGCAAAAGAGGTATTCCCTTTGGGGTGATATACACTTCCTTGATACGTTCTTAAATGGAATAATTTGATTGTGTCTTTCCAACTGCACCCGTAATCTTTTTTCATAATAACTATATCCTCGCATTCATAATCATGGTAAGTCCGCTTGCGTTTTGTATAAATTTCTGTAATTAAATCAGTCATAAGAACTTCTCCTTTCTTTGTGCATTGGGAAACAAAAAAAGCGGTGTAACATATATGAACCCCAATCAGCATAATCACTAATTGGAATTTATATTTGTTACACCGCCTGCACATACTTGGCACTGTCAGAAATTTCCTCTGAACTCGGTACTTCCTGCGATATATTTCCCCCACGACCGCCTTATCAGCACCAATATACTTGGAAATTAAGCATACCGGTTATGCTGTCCGTCGGCACTACTGTGAGAAAAGCACAATAATATTTTATTTTTTCCATATTATACCACATATCTTTTTTCGCTGTCAATCGTATTTTCTTTTTTGTGAATATGATACAAAAAACATTGAAAAAATAACCAAAAGTTTGGTTAGCTATTCCAAACATGCATATAGCCCTAAAAGCAGTGCTGTACTATGGGAATCTGTCAGAATCTCCCCTCTCAATTTCGGGGATGAATACGATTTCTGATGTCTGGGGATTACTGTATCCAAAAATCGTATTTATTGAAAACCACGCCAGTATTGGAAAAAGCCTGTTTTGAATACATTTGTCTACGATTTAGAATTGTACCGTATTCAAAATCGTATTCATTGAAAACCACGCCAGTATTGGAAAAAGTCTGTTTTGAATACGATTTTGGGGTGTCTACGATTTTTTTCAAACCTTTTACTTTCCAAAACACTATTTTTTAATTATTCACTTTCCAAAAATGCTAAAATATATTGATATATCAATATATTATTCATGAATAGTTAAAATTTGTACAATTTAACTATTACAAATACCACACATACATAGAATGACCGTGCGGTAGGGCTTGTCGATACCGCACGGTCATTTCCCGGCGTTTTTGCACACCGCAAAGCGTCTTATAAAATGTAATAGTTAGTGATTAATTAAAACTTTTTGTTTTAACTATTGCATTTTTACCCCCATATTTGGTACAATGCTTATATAAGATAAGAAACGAGGTGAAAATATGGCTAAAAGATTGGCTGACTTAGGGATTGCACAAATTACACAAGATTTTTTACCCGAACACTGGAACTGGACAGATGACGAAAAGAAACAGCTTGGAAATATAGATGAAATGGGAAAAATTATCAAAACACGGTTAGAAAAAGCAGGATGTGAGATTCAGGAAATGTACGCTATTGAACATGATAAGGATGAAAAAAAATTATGGAATGAGTATAAACACGCTTATGAAATTGCATTCACGTCACACCATGCCCATTTTATTGTCAAATTCAAAAAAGGAAAGACACTCCCCAAAATTGCCAGTGCCATCGGCATTGGGGAATCTTATATTGAAAAGCCAAAGTCGGGGCGTTACGCCTATGACAATATGCTGTCTTATTTAATACATATCAAATACCCCCAGAAGTACCAGTATGCCCCCAGTTCCGTCCGGACAGTCGCCGGTAAAGATTACATGGAGCATTACAGGGAACAGCGTGAAACATGGATGAGGGGAAGAGCCGAAAAAATTACCATGACCGCAAAGGGACTTCTCAACTTCTTAAAGGTCGGCATTTTGAGCGGTGAGATTGCTATTGAAGATATTTTTATGAATGAGGAATGGAAACTCACCTATGCTTTGCATAAAAAAATGTTGGACGAAGCATTTGAAACAAAACTTCTTGTAGCGAAAATGGAAAAAAATTTTAAAGAGTATGGAAATTGCCGGGGATATATCCTAAAAAAACACTCCTAAAAACAACAGGGACAAACAATTTAGGGACAGAAATAGATCCCAACATTCTGTTAGGTAGTGTAAATAAGTTTGTGTTTTTGGAAATAAATGGCTCCTTTTTGGTAAGAATTAGGATATGGAAATTCTTATC
>NZ_CALPCM010000017.1:0-60511 GCF_943193015.1 Hominisplanchenecus murintestinalis | reverse complement strand
GCATGAGATAAAAAGGCTATGTAAAACTAGTTTCATAAAGAAAATCAGAAAAGTGCCAACGAACACTTGACACAAACTTTCATTCATTGTAAGTGTTTTTTCGAAACGTCTTATGCTATGATACAGGCAGAAGATCAAGGAGGTGCTTTGGATGAACCAGAAAATATTGGAGATTGAAGCGTTAAGAAAATATTACGGAAAGCGTGAAAGCCAGACAAAAGCTCTGGATGGGATTACTTTTCAGGTGGTATCCGGGGAGTTTTTGGGAATTATGGGAAGCAGCGGTTCGGGAAAGTCTACTCTGCTAAACTGTATTGCGACTGTGATAGCGCCCACAGAGGGGCACATTGTTATGAGAGGGACGGAAATTACATCTTTGAAAGGGAAGGAACTGGCGGAGTACAGGGGCAGGAAGGTAGGCTATCTGTTTCAGAATTTTGAGCTTCTGGATAATTTAACAGGGAGGGAAAATATTCTGATTCCACTTTCCTTGCATGGAATACCGGAAAAAGAAAGCAGGATGGGGGAACTGGCAGGCTATCTGGAAATTGAGGATGTTCTGGATAAGTTTCCGGCGCAGATGTCGGGCGGTCAGAGGCAGCGGGTGGCGGCGGCCAGGGCGCTTATTTTAAACCCGGAAATCATTCTGGCGGACGAGCCCACCGGAGCATTGGATTCCCGGAATGCCAGGACGTTGATGGAAAAGTTGTCCGGATTGAACCGGGAACAGGATTCTACGATTTTGATGGTAACGCATGACTCGAATGCCGCCAGTTACTGCACGAGGATTTTGTTTATTCAGGACGGGAAAATATTTCATGAACTGAGACGGAGGCTTCCGGAGGAGACGCAGCAGGAATTTTATGAAAGAATTCTGCATGTTATGGCACAGCTGGGAGGGGGAAGCGCAAATGTTCTTTGATTTAGTACGGCGGAACAGCAGGCGGAGCAGGAAAGAAAACGGTCTGTTTTTTGTTTCCCTGCTGGTATCGATTGTGTCTTTTTATATTATTCTGTCCCTGGCGGAACAGGACGTTATGGTTTTTTTGAGAAAGATGGAAAGTGATGCGGTGGATAAACTGATGGCTCTGATTCCGGCATTCTATGGCGTGACGCTGTTTATTTTGTTTTTTCTGGTTTATTTTGCCAGCAAGTACCAGTTGGAGAGGAGGAGCCATGAGCTTGGGGTTTATCTGATGCTGGGGATGCGCAGGACGAAATTGTTCCTGCTTTTGATGGCGGAGGATTTGTGGAGCAGTGTTCTGTCTCTGGCGCTGGGGCTTCCGGCGGCGGTATTGGTTTCGGAACTGATCAGCCTGATTACTGCCCGGCTGGTGGGAATCGGCATCCTGGGTCATCAGTCGGTATTTTCTCTGGAAGCGGTTGGGCTGACGATTGCAGGGTTTTTATTGATAAAATGCCTGGCGTTTGTCCTGCTGAGCGGGAAAATTGCCGGAAAAGAAATCGGCGGACTCCTGGCGCCTGCGCCGAACGGTGCCAAGCGTCAGCTTCCGGCAGGAATTTATTTTATGGCGCTGGCGCTGGGAATGTTGCTGCTGGGAATGGCTTACCGCCTGGCGATTTGTGGGATTTCCTGGACATCTATGGGAAAAATGGGGCTCACGATGCTTCTGGGAATTCTTGGTACGTTTCTTTTGTTTTATGGGCTGCGGGTAGCGTTGGGGTTTTTGGCGGGACGGCAGGGAAAAAAGAAATTACGTGTATTTCAGTTCCGCCAGCTGCAGGAGCAGGTGATTCATCAGTCTGTATCCCTGGCAGTCAGTTCCCTGCTGATTCTGGCGGCGATGTGCTTTTTTGGTTATGGTGTAGCTATCGCATGGGGGCGGAGCGCAGGCGAAGTCCATACGCTTGACTACACGTTCAGCGTGCGGGAGAGTGAGAATGTGCCTGAAATCTTAAAAAAGAAGGGTCTGTCAGACAGCTTTAAAGAGCTTTTTGAGATGAGAGTTGGCCACATACACGCAGGAAATCAGGATGTTTCTGTCAGGATGCCCCGTGTTATGGAGCTTTTAACGGAGGAAGAAGATTCAGAGGAAAAAGAGATACTTTTGAATAATCTGGGGTATGTGGATTATCCTTATGTCATTTCCCTGTCAAGCTATAACAGGCTGCTGAAGGCGGCGGGGCTTGAAGAAATCCAGCTTCAGTCTCATCAGGCCTCCGTTTATATGGATGAAGAGTTTACAAACGCAGTACGGGCGGAGCTTATGAACCGGGTTCTGAGCCAGGAACCGGAAATAGAGATGGCGGGAGACGTCTGGCATATGACGGGAAAGGTACAGAACCGTAATCTGGTGGTTGACAGTTCGATTACGCTGTCTTTTGCACTGATTGTGCCGGATGAGGATTTTCAATATCTGACAGGGGGAGAATATGATATTTACTGGGATGCGGTTCTGGCGCCGGAGCTGGTGGAGGATCAGGGGCTGATGCAGGCGATTGCAGCAGTAAATGCGGAGTTGGGAGAAACGGGGCTTGTGTATGAAAGCTATCTTCAGAATATGGGACGTCAGCTGTTTTATGTGGTAGCTGCCAGCTATTTAACCCTGTATTTGGCGTTTATTTTCCTGATTGTAGCGAATACAGTTCTGGGGGTACAGTTTTTAATGCAGCAGCAGAAGACAGGGAAACGTTACCGGACACTAATCCGGCTGGGAAGCAGCTATGAGATGCTGTGTGCTTCTGCCAGAAGCCAGATACGGTGGTATTTTGGGCTTCCTACGCTTGCGGCGGTAGTCAGCAGCCTGTTTGGTGTGCGCGCGCTGTTCCGTGGGATGCTGCCTTCCAGCATCCGAAATGAGACGGCAGGGCTTTTGGTGATTGCACTGGCTATGATTTTCCTGCTTTGTGTGATAGAATGGTGTTATCTGAAGGCGGTTTCCAGAGCCAGCAGCCGGTATATTCTTACGCTGATGGAGCCGGAACGGGAAGAATAGAAGGGGGGACTGTCTGTGAAAAAGATTGTGATTGTAGAAGATGAGCCGTTTATGCGCGAAGAGCTGGAACAAATCTTTCAAAAAGCCGGATATTCGGTGATGTCAGTGACGGACTTTTCTCATGCGCCACAGGAAATTATGCAGGCAGTTCCAAACCTTGTGCTTCTGGACTTGAACCTGCCGGGAATCAGCGGCTTTCAGATCTGCCGGGAACTGAAACAGAAGAGTACTTTTCCGGTATTGGTGCTGACATCCAGAGATCAGATGAAGGACGAGCTTCACGCGCTTGATTTGGGAGCGGATGAATACTTGACAAAGCCATGCCGGAAAGAACGGCTTCTGGCAAGAGTGTCCAACCTGCTGCGCCGTTATGAAGGGCGGGCAAATCTGTTGGAAGGACCGGGATTTTTGCTGGACGAACAGACATATACGTTGTATATTTATGATAAATCGGTTATTCTGCCGAAAAATCAGGGAAAGCTGCTGGAAATGTTTTTGCGGCACAGGGATGAGACGGTTACGAGAGAGATGTTGTGCGACGCGCTGTGGGGAACAGCAGAGTATATTGATGAAAATGCTTTGCAGGTGAATCTTACCCGCCTGAAAAAGACCATGAAAAATCTGGGCGTCGGTCAGAGGATAGAGCCGGTGAGGGGAATTGGTTACCGTATGATGACAGATGTGGAAGAGTAAAGCTTTCAAGCTGGAATAGGTGTATAAGCTGTTTTTGTAAAAAGATGGATAAGAGTGGAGAGCAGGAAATGCAAAGATTTTCAGGTGAGTACTGGAGAAAAGTGAAGCATTTTATAAAATATTTTCGAAAGTATGCCCTATGGCTGGGACTGCTGCTGGGGACAGACGTTATATCGGCGCTGTTTCTCTGGCTTGCGGATGTGAGGGCGTTCCGGATTCTGGCAACTGCAATAGTTTTAGGAAGCGTCCTGTTGTTTCTGGTCATTTTGTGGATACTTGGCCGGGCTGAGAGGCGGAAAGAGCAGGCGTTTCTTGAGTTTCTGGAAAATGGAGACAGTTTTGCGGAACAAGCAGTTCTGCGGCAGGTCAGCGCTCAGGAAGGGGAAATGATACGAAGCATTGCTTCAGTTTTGAAAGAGAATCAGGCGCGGGAGAAAGAGCTGTTAGGGCGGATTAAAGACTATGAAGAATATACAGAAGCATGGGCGCATGAAATCAAAACGCCGATTTCACTATTGACATTTCTAATGGATAACCACCGGGAGGAGATTCCGGAGAGAGTTAGCCGAAAACTGGATTATGTTAGGAATCAGATGCAGGAGCATGTGAATCAGATGTTGTATTATGCCCGCTTGAAAAGTGTAGGGAAAGACTATTTGTTTGAACAACTTTCCTTGAGAGAGTGTTGTGAAGAAGTGCTTGAGGACTACCATCCTCTTTTGCAGGAAAGAGGATTTCAGGTAGAGAAGGATGTGGGAGAAATTTTTGTGTTATCTGACAGAAGAGGGCTGGACTTTCTTGTGAGCCAGTTCATCAGCAATTCTATTAAATATTGCAGAGCTGCAGGGACGCCTAAAATTTGGATAAAAGCCAGAAAGGAAGAAGAGGGGATTTTTTTCCGCATCGAAGATAATGGAATTGGCGTCAGGGATTGCGAGGTGCCGTTTTTGTTTGAGAAAGGTTTTACCGGAGACACCGGGATGATGCGGAAAAAGGCAACGGGCATGGGGCTGTATCTTGCAAAAGAAATTGCGGATGATTTGAAGATTACCCTGCATATCCGGACAGAATGGCAGAAAGGATTTGAGATTACGATGCGTTTTGCTATCGTTTGAAGGAACTTTGTTTATAGCCTGTGCAGGCGGGATTTGTCCGCCTGCTTTTTTAAGTTAATCCATGCACTTGAAATCAAGCGGGCTGTCAATCAGTGACGCCGCCTGGAATTCATGTCTGTGTCCGTCTTCGCAGTCCGTGTAGGCTTTTGCGAAATGAACATGTTTTCCGCCGCCCACTTCGATAGCACATGAGGATTTGCCGCAGAATTCATGAAAATGGCCATCTGCAAAATCTGTGCGGAACGTTACTTCATGAACATGGCTTTTTCCTTCACGGATTGCCTCGCCGGATACCGTGCAGAAACGATGGTTATGGCAATCGCGGCAGTCGCCTACCGTGGAGGTACTGCCAACGATTTCATGGACATGTTTCTGTTCTTTACACTCAGGTGAATAAGACGCATTTCTTTCTTCCATGAGAGACTCCTTTCTCAGTGTCGTCTCTGTATTGTATGCCTGCTCTGTAAATACGTGAAAACAGTGTCAGGCTTTTTTTAGCGCCTTTAGGATTGAGCCGATTTTTGGCGTCGTCCCATAGAGCAGGACACCTACCCGGTAGATTTTTGCCGAGAATATGCCTATGCCAAAAACGGAAACCACAAGAACTCCGATGGACAGGGCAATCTGGTAGAAAGGCACGGTGCTCATGGCAATCCGGGTAAACATGGCCATAGGCGAGGTGAACGGTATATAGGAGCAGATAAGCATGAGGGTGTTATCTACGGATCCGCTGGACATAGAGGACATTACAACGATAAAGGCGATGACGAACAGGATGGTCAGCGGCATCACGGAGGTATTGATATCTTCTACTTTCGACGCTGTTGAACCGATAGCCCCGAACAGGAACGCATAGATGAAAAAGCCCAGGACAAAGAAAATCAGCATGTACGCCAGCAGTTCAAGGGGCATATCAAAAATGGAAGTAATGATTGTATTATCAGCCCAGAAGGATTTGTTCAGGTTAAAGAACAGGAAAGCGGAGCCGAAAACTGCAGTCAGCTGGATAAGGCCGGCCAGGCAGGATGCGATGACCTTGCCGAACATCATACTGGCGGGTTTTGCGCTGGTGATAAGAAGCTCCATAGCACGGGAACTTTTTTCTGTCGCCACATTAGTTGCCACCATCTGCCCATAGAGCAGGATAACGATATACAGCGAAAAAATCATAATGTAAGTATAGAAGAAATTTTCCGCCTGGTTTTTCCCGAGGCTTTCCGTCTCGTGGGAAACCGGGGAAGTAAGTATCTCTGCGGCTTCTTCCGGGGAAATGCCGCGTGCGGACATGGCATTGATACTGTAGAGATTCTTTAGAATTTCATCTGCGGTTTCCGTGTTGAAATCATACATGGAAAGGTTGTCTACATAGTAAGTATAAGAAGTCAGGTCATGGATAACAAAAGCACATTCCGCCAATCCTTCTGCGACCTTTTCTTTTATCCAGGCAAAGTCTTCCTCGGCGGTTACGACGCTGCAGTCCGGAAACGCTTCTGTAAAAGCCTGATGAATCATATCCTCATATTCCGGTATATCTGTGAGCACGAATATGACAGAATCTCCGGAGGAATTGTCTGTCTCCTGCCCGTCAGCAATTTCCGCAGCGCTGTTTTCCTGTTCAGAAGCAATTTCTGAATCCCGCTTCTCCAGCATAGCGGAAATCCGTGGGAAAAACATTACACCCGCAATGAGCAGCATAAGAAAGACAGTGACGCCCACGAAAATCTTATTTTTAAAGTAGCTTTTCAGTTCAAATTTTAAGATTGTGCCAAATTGTTTCATAATCGTTCCTCCTACTCTTGCGTTCCGGCATATTCCACGAAAATATCGTTTAGAGACGGCTCAAATACCTGGATGCTGTCAATGTCATAAGTTTCTGTCAGTTTTTTCATCATATCCTGTTTGGCATCTGCCGAGGCCATCTGAACCATCAGGCTTCCATCGGAATTCTCTGTGCAGCAGGAGCCGAGGTCTGCGAGAATCTGTGCTTTATTTTCAGAGCAGACAAGAAGGCGGTCACGGGAGTAGTTCCTTTTTATCTCGTGGAGGTCGCCCTGCAGGACAATCCTGCCGCTGTTTAAGATTGCGATTTTATCACAGAATTCTTCAATGTAATTCATCTGATGGCTGGAGAAGAGTACGATTTTCCCTTTAGCGATTTCTTCTTTTACAACATCCTTTAAAAGCATGGCGTTGACCGGATCGAGTCCGGAGAATGGTTCATCTAAAATAACGATTTGAGGGTTGTGCGCAAGCGCCGTGATAAGCTGGATTTTCTGCTGGTTGCCCTTTGAAAGCGTGTCCAGGCGTTTGTTTCGGTATTCTGCCATGCCAAGGCGGTTCAGCCAGTAGTCCACAGCTTTCGCGGCGTTTGAATGGTTCATGCCTTTAAGCTGTGCGAAATAAATAAGCTGGTCAAAGATTTTCTTTTTTGGATACAGCCCTCTTTCTTCCGGCAGATATCCGATGCCAACGGCATGATAGTCAATGGGTTTTCCGTCTATAAGTACTTCGCCGCTGTTTGAGGGAAAAACATCCATCAAAATCCGTATCGTAGTGGTTTTTCCGGCGCCGTTTCTTCCTAGCAGGCCGAATGCCGTGCCTGCGGTAGTGTGAAAAGAAATTCCTTCCAGGACTTTTTTGTCCCCGAAGCTTTTATGAATATTCCTCAATTCAAGTTCCATGATATTCCTCCAATGAAAAAAGTGCGCAGTTATGGCTGCGCACGAAAAATTAAAATTTAAAAGTATCTTTCAGGCAGGCCCAAAGCTGGTCTTTTGCGCTGAGATTTAGGGAGGTTCCGTCCTCCAGATGATAGCCTTCGGCAGAAGCGCAACCCGGATAAGTCCCGGTAAGCTGCGGCCAGCGAATACCGATTTCCGGATCATTCCAGGCGAGGCCGCCCTCATCATTGGGGTGATAAAAGTCTGTACATTTGTAACAGAATTCGGCGATATCGGAAAGCACCAGGAATCCGTGTGCAAAGCCTTCCGGAATGTAGAACTGCTTTTTGTTTTCTTCTGTAAGCTCAATGCCGAACCACTTTCCGTAGCTTTTGCTGCCGCTGCGCAAATCCACTGCTACATCAAAGACAGAGCCTTTGATAACGCGAACCAGTTTTCCCTGTGGGAAGTTTTTCTGGAAATGAAGTCCCCGGAGCACGCCTTTGGTGGAGCAGGACTGGTTATCCTGTACAAACTCCGTGGTAAGCCCTGCCTCTTCCATATCTTTCCGGTTATATGTCTCTACAAAATACCCACGGGCATCTCCGTGGACTGTGGGAGTGATGACGCACAGTCCTTCGATGCCGCCCACATTTTTTTCTACTGTAATCTGTCCCATTTTTTCCTCTTTTCTAACGCAATTGCCGCGTTACACTTATATTTCCTCAAAATTAAAATCCTTTAAATAACGGTGCAGGGCGTCCTTCCAATCAGGAAGGGGCGTAAAACCATTTTCTGTAAGCTTGCTCTTGTCCAGGCGGCTGTTGAATGGCCTTGCCGCTTTGGAAACGCCGTATTCTTTGGTAGTTACCGGGGTTACGGCGACGCGTTCATATTCCTTGTGCCCCATAGCTGCGGCCTGTCGGAAGATTTCAGCAGTGAAATCATGCCAGCTGATGTAGCCGCCTTCATTCGTTGCATGGTAATACCCATATTTTTCTGTTTCAACCATGTCTACCAACAGCCGCGCCAAATCGTAAGTATAGGTGGGGGTTCCAATCTGGTCGCTGACAACCCGGAGCTGTTCGTATTTTTTACCCAGGCTCAGCATGGTGCGGATAAAGTTTTTGCCATTCTTGCCAAATACCCATGCGATTCGGACAATGAAATATTTTGACAGGGATTCCGACACAGCCAGTTCACCCGCAAGTTTTGTCTTTCCGTAGACGTTTAGGGGGCTGTAGTCTTTACAGTCCGGCAGCCAGGGGGCAGTTCCCTGACCGTCAAATACATAGTCTGTGGAAATATATATCATTTTGATATCCAATTCTTTACAGACTTTAGCGATATTTTCTGTCCCCACGGCATTTACCAGGCGTACTTTCTCCTGATTTTCTGTATCTTCCGCTGCATCTACGGCAGTCCAGGCCGCGCAGTGGATGACTGCATCCGGAGCTGCCCTGTGGATTACGGTATCTACGGATGCGGCGTCGGTGATGTCCATTTCCTCAATATCCACGCCGATGGCTTCATGGTTTCTTTTTCGAAGTTCATTTACTACGTCATATCCAAGCTGTCCTTTGACGCCTGTTACAAATACTTTCATTTTAACAGATGCCTCCTTCCTTAACGGTTACCGTACATTTTTTCGTAATAATTCTGGTATTCGCCGGAAATGATAGTTTCCCACCATTCCTTATTGTCCAGATACCACTGGATGGTTTTTTTGATACCGTCTGCAAACTTTGTTTCCGGGAGCCAGCCGAGTTCACTGTGGATTTTTGTGGGGTCGATAGCGTAGCGCATATCGTGTCCTTTCCGGTCCGCCACATAGGTAATCAGGCTTTCGGGCTTGCCAAGCTCTTTGCAGATTAATTTTACGATATCAATATTCTGCATTTCATTGTGCCCGCCGACGTTATAGACTTCACCTACGCGTCCTTTGTGGATAATCAAATCAATGGCTTTACAGTGGTCTTCCACATAGAGCCAGTCACGCACATTTTCACCCTTGCCGTATACAGGAAGGGGTTTGTCGTTCAGTGCATTGGCAATCATCAGCGGAATCAGTTTCTCCGGGAAATGATAAGGACCGTAATTGTTGGAGCAGCGGCTGATAGATACCGGAAGCCCGTAAGTCCTGTAGTATGCCAGAACCAGAAGGTCGGCGGCCGCCTTGGAGGAACTGTAAGGGCTGCTGGTATGAATCGGCGTCTCTTCGGTAAAGAATAAATCCGGGCGGTCAAGCGGCAAATCGCCGTATACCTCATCGGTAGAAACCTGGTGATAGCGCTGGATGCCATATTTGCGGCAGGCATCCATCAAAACGGCGGTTCCTTTGATGTTAGTGTCGAGAAAAACTTCAGGATTTTCAATGGAACGGTCTACATGGCTTTCAGCAGCGAAGTTTACTACGATGTCAGGATGTTCTTCCTCAAATAATTTATATACGGCGTTCCGGTCTGTAATGCTTATCTTTGCAAAACGGAAATTCGGATTGTCCATAACAGGCTCAAGAGTTGATAAATTTCCGGCATAAGTCAGACAGTCCAGGCAAATTATCCGGTAGCTTGGATACTTGTCCAGCATGTGAAAAATAAAGTTGCTTCCAATAAATCCGGCTCCGCCGGTTACGATAATAGTCATAATAAAGTCTCCTTTCTGATTAGCGCAGGATATCCACATATTTTCCGTCCAGGACATCCTTTAAATATTGGCCGTACTGGTTCTTTTTCAGCACTTCGTACACGTTCAGTACATCTTCTTTTGTAATCCATTTGTTCAGATATGCGATTTCCTCCAGGCAGGCAATCTTGCGGTGCTGGTGTGTTTCCACAGTCTTGACAAAATTGGTGGCGTCCACCAGGCTTTCGTGGGTTCCGGTGTCCAGCCAGGTAAAGCCCTGTCCCAGAAGTTCTACATTCAGATTTCCGTTTTCCAGATAGATGCGGTTCAAATCGGTAATCTCCAGTTCCCCCCTGGCGCTGGGCTTTAAGTTTTTCGCATATTCCACAACCCGGTTATCGTAGAAATACAGGCCGGTAACGCAGTAGTTGCTCTTGGGGTTTTCCGGTTTTTCCTCAATGGATACTGCTTTTCCGTCGGTATCAAATTCTACGATTCCAAAACGCTCCGGGTCATCCACATAGTAACCAAACACGGTAGCGCCCTTTCCGGAATCAGCATTTTTTACGGCAGCTTTCAGGCGTTTCGTCAGTCCGTGCCCGGCAAAAATATTATCGCCCAGTATCATAGCTGCGGTATCATCCCCAATGAAGTCAGAGCCAATGACAAATGCCTGTGCCAGACCGTCGGGACTGGGCTGTACCGCATAGGACAGATGGACGCCGAACTGGCAGCCATCGCCCAGAAGTTCCTGAAAACGGGGCGTATCCTGCGGTGTAGAAATAATCAGGATATCCCGGATTCCCGCATTCATCAGTACGGACATGGGATAATAAATCATAGGCTTGTCGTAAATCGGCAGAAGCTGTTTGGAAGTCACCATGGTAAGCGGGTAAAGCCGCGTCCCGGAACCACCTGCTAAAATAATTCCTTTCATTTGTAAAATCTCCTTTCCGAAGAGCCTGTAAACCTGTATGGTTACAGTATTGGCTGTTTTCGGGTTCTATAAACATAGTATAAAAGGTGACCTAAGGTAACCTTCAAGTGTTATTTTGCGGAAAGCAGAAATTTGTGAAAAGTTACCAAAGAAAAGCCGCCGTGAAATTTTTACGATTCCCTTGCATTCTGGGAAAAAAATGCTATAATGGATAAGAAGTTTTGTTTGGATTAGATTAGCTTTCAGGACGTACAGAAATAAGGAGTACATATGAATTTAAAGAGATTGAGGAAGACGATGGGGTGTTTGGCACTGGCAGGCGCTATGATTATGACGCTGCCTCAGGTGGCATTTGCCGCTGAGGAAAGGACGGATGCCACGGAGAAAGCCCAGGAAGTGAATTCAGAATCGGGTACGGAGCATTTGACAGAAAGCGATACCGAAGAACTGACGGAACCGCAGACCGAATCCGCGAGTGAGTCGGAGACACGTATGCAGACGGAACCGCAGACACAGGTGCAAAGTAACTCTGACATATCTGTTACAGAACCGGAGACCACTCCGGTAACGGAAACTGACAGCAGTACGGAGCCTGGGACAGAGAATGAATTGGATGACGCCGCCAGGGAAAAACAGGACAGAGACAGGAAGAATGAAATCAAGACCATTTCTCCATCGGAGGACGTGGAGGAGCCGGAAGATCATTCAGATGCAAATGCGGATTTAACTACAAATGTCATTGCAGGAAATGCGATTTATTTAGAGGAGCTGTCCACGGTTTACCATCTTACGTTTGAGGAAGGCTTTTCAGAGGTGATGGAGGAGATTGAGGAGGATTTCTGCCAATGGCTGGATAAGCCGGAAGAGTTCCGGGGAGAGAACTGGCAGGATGTGCTGGCGGTCTATATTCTCCGGATGCGTGAGCAGACAGGAAAGCAGGAAGTGGTTCTAAATGCCGGGGCAAAAGAGGAATTGGAAAAGATATTTTTCTTTATGAATGTCCGAAGCGGTTCGATTATCACAAAGAAGCTGTCTAAGGAAGTAGATTTGGAAGCAGAGATCTGTTCCCTGGATATAAATGATTACGCGGAGCTGAAGAATTTAGGCGATGAGGAGAAGGCTGTCCTTACAAAATATACAGATGAGGAATGTAAGAAGCTGTGTACGGTTGCGACAGCAGCAAAGGGATTCGTAAGAGGCGAAGTAAGTGAAGTGAGCGGCGATGTGTCAGATGCGAGAGCGGCAATTGCCGTAGCGGCATGCAGCCTGGTGGGAAAGGTAGGCTATTTCTGGGGCGGAAAGTCCTATGCGATTGGCTGGGATCCCAGATGGGGCGATGATGCTACGGTTACGGCAGGCGGAAGCAGGTCTACGGGGACTACCCGTGGGTACGGACTGGACTGCAGCGGGTTTGTATGCTGGGCGTATTATAATGGTCTGGGCGGGACAGACGGAGGAATCGGAAATCACACTACAACGCAGTGGAATGCCACGGAAATGATAGACAGCAGTGAAGCAAAGCCGGGAGACCTGGTATTTTACGCGCCGCCGACAGCGGGAGATCAGAACCATGTAGGCATGGTGATTGGGAAAAATGATGATGGAAGCCTTATCGTGGTACATTGTTCTTCCAGCCAGAATGGGGTTGTCGTAGGCGAGGCCTGGTCGTCAGGTTTTAAATATGTAAGGAGAGCAGCATTCCTGGGCTAGAAATATAGGTACATGGACAAGATTTGAGCAAAGGCGCTCTTAGTCTGTCTCTGCAGGCGCTAATCGAAACTATGTAAAAGTGGTTTTGGCGCTGCCGTGGAGGCGTTGGCTAAGGGCGTTTTTTATAGGAGGGATTTATCATGAAGTATACCAAGCAGGATGTTTTACGATTGGTACAGGAAGAGGATGTTGAATTTATCCGTCTTCAATTCACCGATATGTTCGGCACATTTAAAAATGTAGCGGTCACTTCCAGCCAGCTTGCCAAGGCGCTGGATAACCAGTGCAGGTTTGACGGCTCTTCAATTGAAGGGTTTGTGAGGATTGAAGAGTCAGATATGTATCTGCACCCGGATTTAGATACTTTTGCTATTTTTCCGTGGCGTCCCCAGCAAGGGAAAGTGGCCAGGCTGATTTGCGATGTATTCCGGCCGGATGGAAAGCCTTTTGAGGGAGATCCGCGCTATATTCTGAAAAAAGCGGTAAAAGAGGCGGATGATATGGGGTATACTTTTGATGTGGGACCTGAGTGTGAATTCTTCCTCTATCATACGGATGATACAGGGCAGCCGACTACCGTTACCCATGAAAAAGCAGGGTATTTTGACTTGGGTCCGGTAGATTTGGGAGAGAATGCCAGGCGCGACATGGTACTGACGCTGGAAGATATGGGCTTCGAAATCGAGGCGTCTTACCATGAAGCAGCGCCGGCGCAGCATGAGATAGATTTCCGGTATGATGAAGCGCTGGTGACTGCGGATAATATCATGACATTCAAACTGGCGGTAAAGACAATCGCAAAGCGTCACGGCCTTCATGCCAGCTTTATGCCAAAGCCAAAAGAAGGGGTAAATGGTTCAGGCATGCATACGAATATGTCACTGTCCAGGGAAGGCAGGAATATTTTTGCGGACCCATCTGACAGCCTGGGGTTAAGCAGAGAAGCATACTATTTTATCGGAGGGCTTATGAAGCACATCAAGGGAATGGCAGCTATCACTAATCCACTGGTGAATTCCTATAAACGGCTTGTGCCAGGCTTCGAGGCCCCTGCTTCGATTGCCTGGTCAGCGACAAACAGAAGTCCGCTTATCCGTATTCCGTCCAGGCAGGGAGAATCTGCCCGTGTGGAGCTGCGGTGCCCGGATCCGTCTGCAAATCCTTATCTGGTGCTGGCAGTATGTCTGGCAGCCGGGCTTGACGGTATCCGGAATCAGATTATGCCCCCGGAAAGCGTAGACAAAAATATTTTTGAGATGACGTCTGAGGAAAAGGAGGCGGCAGGAATAGAATCTCTGCCAAGCAGCCTTTGGGAGGCTATTCAGGAATTGGAGAAAGATGAATTTGTTAAAAATGTTCTGGGAGAGCATCTGTGCGGGCATTATATCCGCGCAAAGAAAGAAGAATGGGCGCAGTACAGCAGGCATGTATCGGCATGGGAACTGGAACAGTATTTATATAGAATCTGACGGGCAGCTCAGCAGGAGCTTTGCCGAAGCTGCGGATATTTGGACATAAAAACAGGGAGGTGGTTCCTTGATAAGTATCATTGTGGTTTTCCCGAAATTAGAGGATGCGAAAAATATCAGGAATCTGCTGGTACGGCACGGTTATGAAGTAACGGGAGTGTGCAGCAGCGGCTCCCAGGCGCTTCAGCTTGCAGAGCATCTGTCAGATGGAATCGTTCTCTGCGGATATCGGTTTCAGGATATGTTGTATTCAGAACTTTATGAGTGCCTTCCAGTGAATATGCAGATGTTGCTGGCGGCATCCCCGCGGATACTGGAAGAGTGTCAGAGCAGGGATATTGTGTTTCTGGAGCTTCCGTTGAAAGTCCACGATTTGGTGAATACACTGGAAATGATGTCGGGTTCTATTTTGCGGCAGAGAAAGAAACGGAAAGCAATGCCTCGGCGTAGGAGTGAAGAGGAGAAGAAAATGATTGATAAGGCAAAGAAGCTGCTAATGGAACGGAATCATTTGACGGAAGAAGAGGCGCACCGCTATATCCAGAAGTGCAGTATGGATAGCGGGAATACGCTGGTGGAGACAGCTCAGATGGTGTTCAGCCTTATGAAATTTTGATATATGGCGGCTATATAGAAAGCAGCCCCGGGTTTGAGATACAGAGATTTATAATAAAAGAGAAGAGGAGCACAGGATGAAATTTACAAAGATGCAGGGAATAGGAAACGATTATGTATATGTGAATTGTTTTGAAGAAAAGGTAGAAAACCCCGGAGAGCTGGCTGTCAGGGTTAGCGACAGGCATTTCGGAATCGGTTCGGACGGGCTGATTTTGATAAAGCCTTCGGAGAGAGCTGATTTTTGCATGGAGATGTACAATGCGGACGGTTCGGAGGGGGCGATGTGCGGGAATGGCGTCCGCTGTGTGGGAAAATATGTGTATGATTATGGGCTGACGGAGCAGACAAGTATTCGGGTAGAAACAAAAAGCGGGATAAAATATCTCGATTTGACTGTGGAAGAGGGAAAAGTATCTCAGGTAAGAGTCAATATGGGAGCGCCGGAATTGTCCCCATCCGGGATACCGGTTCTCGCAGACGGAGATAAAGTGCTGGACGCGCCGATTATGGTGGATGGCAGGGAATATAGGATGACCTGTGTATCTATGGGAAATCCTCATGCAGTGGTCTATTTGAATGATGTGAAAAATCTGGAAATAGAGAAGATTGGCCCCATGTTCGAAATGCATCCGTGTTTTCCTGACAGAGTCAATACAGAGTTTGTCCGGGTGGTTGATGGGCATACGCTGGAGATGAGGGTATGGGAGCGCGGTTCCGGCGAGACGCTGGCCTGCGGGACAGGCGCGTGCGCCGTGGCGGTCGCTTCGATTTTAAATGGCCATGTAAGCGGGGAAGTAACAGTTAAGCTTTTGGGCGGCGATTTGAAAATTCTTTGGGACGAGCAGGAGAATATCGTGTATATGACAGGTCCTGCGGCAGTGGTATTTGATGGGGAGATTCAGGTATAAAAGAGCAGAAAAAGGAGGAGAAAAATGTTTAAAATCAATGAAAATTATCTGAAATTACCAGGAAGTTATCTTTTTTCGAACATTGCAAAAAAGGTGGCGGCATTTTCAGAAGCAAATCCTGACAAAGAAATTATCCGTCTGGGTATTGGAGATGTGACACAGCCGCTGGCTCCTGCGATTATTGACAGCCTGCACCGTGCGGTGGATGAGATGGGCAGAGCAGAGACATTCCGTGGCTATGCGCCGGATTTAGGATATGAGTTCCTCCGTTCTGCAATTGCAAAAAATGATTATGCAGAGCGTGGGTGCGATATTTCTGCGGATGAAATTTTTGTTTCGGATGGAGCAAAATGTGATTCGGGAAATATTCAGGAAATTTTCAGTGTGGACAATAAAATCGCAGTGTGCGACCCGGTATATCCGGTTTATGTAGACACGAACGTTATGGCGGGGCGTACCGGGATTTATGATACAGGGACGGAAACATGGAGCAATGTGATTTACATGCCGTGTACGGCAGAAAATGACTTTGTGCCGGAGCTGCCAGGGAAAACACCAGGGATTATTTATCTGTGTTTTCCAAACAATCCTACAGGGACGACCATCACAAAAGAACAGCTGCAGGCATGGGTAGACTACGCAAATAAGGAAGGGGCGGTTATTATCTTTGACGCTGCTTATGAGGCGTATATTATGGAAGAAAGCGTACCGCATTCTATTTATGAGTGCGAAGGCGCCAGAACTTGTGCGATTGAGCTCCGCAGCTTTTCAAAGAACGCCGGTTTTACCGGAACACGTCTTGGCTTTACGGTAGTCCCGAAGGACTTGAAATGCGGGGATGTGATGTTACATTCTCTGTGGGCGAGACGCCACGGGACAAAATATAATGGCGCGCCGTATATCATCCAGAGAGCCGGAGAGGCGGTTTACTCGGAAGAAGGCAAAGCGCAGCTGAAAGAGCAGGTAGCATATTATATGAAAAATGCGGCTGTTATTTACGAAGGCCTGAAAGATGCGGGGTATGATGTCTTTGGCGGCGTGAATGCGCCGTATATCTGGCTGAAAACACCGGATAAGATGACTTCATGGGAATTCTTTGATTACCTGCTGGAGAAGGCTAACGTAGTAGGAACGCCGGGTTCAGGTTTTGGACCGAGCGGGGAAGGATATTTCCGGTTAACGGCATTTGGCAGTTATGAAAACACGGCGGCGGCGGTTGAGAGGATAAAGAGGCTATAAAAATGAAGAAGCAAGCAGGACGCGTATCTTGTAAAGGTATGCGTCCTGCTTGCGTTGGGAATTTTTTAAAGTGTTTGGTCTGGGTTTGACGGAGAATGCGTGCTATAATGAATATATATAGGGAAGAAAGGAATCGGAAATGATGAGTGATTACAGACAGGAACTTTTAGAGAAACAGGGCGTCAGCCCTTCTTTGATACAGGAAATTCAGAGATTTCGGGAAAGATATCCGGTGCAGGAAAAGGTGAAAAGCAGGCTGGCGAAGCCGGAAATGCCGTTTTTCGGGAAAGAAATCCTGGAGATGGCGGTTGCAGGACTTTTACAGGGGGAAAATATTCTGCTGAGCGGATCCAAGGCGACAGGAAAAAATATTTTGGCAGAGAATCTGGCGTATCTGTTTGGACGTCCGGTCTATAATATTTCTTTTCATGTGAATACGGACAGCAGTGCGCTGATAGGGACGGACACGTTTGAGGACAATGAAGTAAAGCTGCGCAAAGGGCCAGTGTACCAGTGTGCGTCTTACGGCGGTTTTGGTATCCTGGATGAAATTAATATGGCAAAAAATGACGCGGTTTCGGTGCTTCATGCTACGCTGGACTATCGGAAAGTGATTGACGTGCCGGGGTATGACAAAATCGAGCTGCATCCGGCGGCGAGGTTTATCGGCACGATGAATTATGGTTATGCGGGGACAAAAGAGCTGAATGAAGCGTTGGTTTCCCGGTTTTTGGTTATCAATATGCCGCCTTTGACGGAGGAGCTTTTGGCTCGGATTCTAAAGACTTCGTTTCCGGAGATAAAGACGGGGGCTCTGGAGCAGTTTTCAGGGCTTTTTCTGGATTTGCAGCTTAAAGCGCAGAACAGTGAGATTTCTACAAAGCCTATGGATTTAAGGGGGCTGCTGGCGGCGGTAAAAGTTATAAAAGGCGGCATCTGCCCACAGAAAGCCATCAACATGGGAATCACGAATAAATGCTTTGACATTTTTGAACGTGAAATGATAGAAGATATTGTTATGACGAGAATTCCGGCTTCCTGGACAGCGGGGGATGTATTTTGAGACTGCCGGAACAGGGCGTAAAGCAGAGGATTTGTGATACAAAGTGAAACAGCTGATGAAGGGCAGGGATATATATGGATGAATGTTACAAGATGGAAGTGGAGAACCGAATCAGGAATCTTATGTGGACAGTGAGCGGGGATTATGAGCTGGACACAGAGCCGGATGTATCTTCCTTTTTTAAGTCAAAATATATTTCCATCTATGACGCCGTGAAACAGGGGGCGTTTTCCAGATATTTTGATAAGAACCTGTTTGGGTTGTATATGGCAAAAAAGGTGTATCTGGGAGCAGAAGAGACTTCGCTGGTACAGATTGGGCAGCTCTGTGTAGACAGTGCGGTATTTCCAAAGATTGCAAAGGAGCGGATAGGTGTGCCGGATATCCGAAAACGTGCGTTTGAGGACATCCTGGATACGGAGTTTGAGAAGCTGGCGGCTTCTTTTATGGGGAGCGTGAAGCTGGCGGTTTTGCGTGGGTACGTGACAGGGAACAGGCTGGCGGAAAAACGTGTCCGGGAAGCGGCGGAAAGTATTGCGGCGCTGGAGGGAGCAGCGGATACAATGGATTTGATCCGAGTGGTGGACAGGCTTTACAATACGCATATCGATAGGGGATTTGAGAGAAAACACGGAAATCTCGAAACCGTGCTGGCCGTGACGAATGAGCAGCTAAAGACCTTTGACTGGCAGGACTATCTGGATGAGGAGATGAGGGAGGAGCAGCTTGAGCGTTATCTGAACCGTATGGCAGATTCCATGACGAAGTTTTCCGAGGAGGAAAAGGAAGAGAGGCAGCGGGGGCAGGGCGGCGCGGTTTTTCTGGACGAAGAAGCGATAGAGAAGATGTACTCCTATATCGAACTGAACTACGGACGTTCTTATCTGAGCGGGCAGGAACAGAAACGGATAAATTATAAAGTATGCAGAGGGCTTCACGGAGACTGTACCCTGTACTTTACGGATGGGATTCTGGCAAATATGGTTCGGGTGAATTCCCAGTCAGAGTATGCGCGGAAAACAAAAGAAATCAATCTGCGTACCTGGCGGCAGAATTACCGGGTGGCAAAGCGGAACATTGATCTGCTGCGGGATACTCTGAAACGTTCTCTTCTGCTTCGGAGCGAGCGCGAGGTGAGCCTGGGGGAATATGGGAAAATTGTTCCGAACAGGCTTTGGAAGATAGGACGGACGGACAGCCGGAAACTGTTTGAACGGGAGTTCCGGCGGGACAGCGCGGATTTTGTGGTGGATGTGCTGATTGATGCCAGCGGTTCTCAGAGAGCCAGGCAGAGCCAGGTAGCGCTTCAGGCATTCATTATCAGCAGGGCGCTCAGCGGGGTGCTGATTCCCCACCGGGTCATGGGATTCTGTACCTTTTGGGATTATACAGTGATGCGCCGTTTTCGGGAATACGACGAGGGAGCGGAAGCAGACGAGCGGATTTTTGAATTTTATGGTTCCTCGAATAACCGGGACGGGCTGGCTATCCGCGCGGCGGCGCTGGGACTGGAGGAGCGTCCGGAGGAACATAAGATACTCATTGTGCTTAGCGACGGAAGGCCGAATGATATCATCGTAAACCGCCCTAATAGCAGGAACCCCGAGCCGTACTTTGGGGATTTTGCCGTGAAAGATACGGCTTTCGAGGTGCGGAAACTGCGCAGCCAGGGAACAGCGGTGCTTGGCGTGTTCGTGGGGGAAGAGCAGGATCTGCAGGCAGAAAGGAGGATTTTTGGGAAAGATTTCGCTTATATTCGGAATATCGGGAACTTTGCAAATGTAGTGGGGAGGTATCTGAAAAAGCAATTGGAAGAATAAGTTGACAGCCGGTAACGGATAAATGGCAGATAGAATAGAAACGTGCCGGATTTTCGCGGTAAAAAGTTTTTCTTGACAAATTCTTCTTTTGATTTTAATATATACATATACCCTCTATGGGTATATAAAAACGAGCGAGGAGGGACTTTGTGAAGAAGGAAGTATATTTAATAAAAGGAATGACCTGCGCTTCCTGCAGCAGCGCAGTGGAGCGTGTGACGAGGAAGATGGACGGGGTTGCCGTCAGTGAAGTGAACCTGGCGACGAATAAGATGACGATAGAGTATGATGAGACGAAGCTTACGCCGGAAGCCATTATAGACAGGGTGGATCGAGCCGGGTTCGGGGCGGAGCTTTTTGTGGAGGAGCGGGCGGCGGAGCAGAAGGAAGAAAAGGAAGAGGCGCTCCATATAATGAAAAGGAGACTGGTATTTGCAGTTATATTTGCAGTGCCGCTGCTTTATATTTCCATGGGACATATGCTGCCTTTTAAGCTCCCGCTTCCAGCGTTTTTAGGGATGCATACGAACCCGCTGAATTATGCCCTGGCACAGCTGATATTGACAGTGCTGGTACTTATCTGCGGACGGAAGTTTTATGTTGTAGGATTCAAGACACTGCTGAAAGGGCATCCGAATATGGATTCCCTGGTAGCAATCGGAACGGGAAGCGCGTTCGTTTACAGCCTGGTGAATACGATTCTGATCCCGTCAGATCATATGCATGTGGAAAACCTGTACTATGAGTCGGCGGCGGTGGTCGTGACGCTGGTTATGCTTGGGAAATATATGGAAGCACGCAGCAAAGGAAAGACTTCCGAAGCTATCCGGAAGCTGATGGAGCTGGCGCCGGATACGGCGGTTCTGGTGGAAAATGGCGTGGAGCGTGAAGTAAAGTCGGAGCAGGTGAAGAAGGGAGATATCCTTTTGATACGTCCCGGGAAAAGGATACCCCTGGACGGTATCGTAGTAAAGGGCGGCAGCAGCGTGGATGAGTCTATGCTGACAGGAGAAAGCATTCCGGTGGAAAAGGAAATCGGTGATGAAGTTATCGGCGGAAGCATGAACTATAATGGAGCGATGCAGATAGAAGTCACCCGGACGGGGTCAGATACGACTCTTTCAAAGATTATTAAACTGATGGAGGACGCCCAGGGAAAGAAAGCCCCGATTTCAAAGCTGGCGGATCAGGTGGCAGGATATTTCGTACCGGTAGTTATCGTTATCGCACTTCTGGCGGCTGCAGCCTGGGCAGTAGCAGGACAGGAGCTGGCATTTGTCCTCAGGGCATTTGTTTCCGTTCTCGTCATTGCATGTCCCTGTGCGCTGGGGCTGGCAACGCCTACGGCTATCATGGTAGGAACAGGCGTGGGCGCCGGGAACGGCATTCTGATTAAGAGCGGAGAGGCTCTGGAGAGAACTCATCTGGTAGATACCGTAGTTTTAGATAAGACAGGAACAGTTACGGAAGGAAAGCCTCGGGTTGTCCGGATTGTCACAGAGGGGATGCAGGAGAGAGAGCTTCTGGCATTGGCTGCTTCTTGTGAAGTGCCGTCGGAGCATCCGCTGGGGGCGGCGATAGTAGAAACAGCACGGGAAGAAGGGCTGGAAGTAAAGGAAACGGAGCAGTTCGAGAGCCTGACGGGAAAAGGAATCCGGGCGGTTCTGGAAGGGAAAGAAATCCATATCGGAAATGCCAGGATGCTGGAGGAACTGGGAGTCCCCTGCGGCAGCATGGGGCAGGCGGCGGATGAAATTGCCGAAAAGGGGCAGACGCCTATGTTTGTGGCGGCAGAAGGAAAGCTTCTCGGAATCATCAGCGTGGCAGATACCGTAAAGCCTACCAGCGCGGAAGCGATTGACGCTATCCGAAAACTGGGGGTACGGGTTTATATGCTCACCGGGGACAACAGGAGAACGGCAGAGTATATCGGGAAACAGGTGCATGTAGACGAAGTGATTGCCGAGGTGCTGCCGGGGGATAAGGCAGAAGTGGTAGAAAAACTTCAAAAACAGGGCAGGCGCGTCATGATGGTAGGGGATGGTATCAATGATGCTCCGGCCCTGGCGCAGGCGGATATCGGGACGGCAATCGGGAACGGCAGCGATATTGCTATGGAATCTAGTGATATTGTGCTAATGAAATCCGATTTGAAAGATGTATATAAGGCCATCCGCTTAAGCAAGTGTACGATTCGGAACATTAAGGAAAACCTGTTCTGGGCATTTATTTTTAACAGCCTGGGGATTCCGGTGGCGGCGGGCGTGCTCTATGTTTTTGGAGGTCCTCTGTTAAATCCGATGCTTGCAGGGCTTGCCATGTCTTTTAGTTCTGTATTTGTAGTAAGCAATGCACTTCGATTAAAAAGGTTGAAGCTGTAGAGGGATTTGGTGTATGATAGGAGAGAAAGACGAGACGGCAGGAGGAAAGGCATATGGGTGAACATTGCTGTGAAAAGCACAAGCACAGAGAAACGAAGGAATATAAGGATTTGATGAATCGGTTAAATCGCATTGAGGGGCAGATTCGGGGGATTAAAGGCATGGTGGAGGAAGAGCGTTACTGCGTGGACATTCTGAATCAGGTGTCTGCCATCCAGTCGGCGCTTAATGGATTTAATAAAGTCCTCCTTTCCAACCATATCCATAGCTGTGTGGTAAAGGATATTCAGGAAGGAAATGAGGCGGCAGTCGATGAGCTGTGTGAAACAATTAGAAAATTAATGTAGGAGGAAGCAAAAATGACAGTATTAAAAGTAGAGGATATGCACTGCGAAAAGTGTGTGGAAAGAATCAGCAAGGCGTTTGACAAGGCAGAGCTTACTTATGAGGTGAACCTGTCTGACAAAACCGTATCAGTGGACGGATGTGAGAACTGTGTGGCAAAAGCAAAGGAAATTCTTGAGGATCTGGGGTTCTAAATATGTATTATTATCTTGCTCCTATGGAGGGGATTACCACATGGGTATTCCGGAAGGCATATCATAAGTATTTTCGTCCTATGGATAAATATTTTACGCCGTTCCTTGTTCCGCATACCCATAAAGATTTTAATTTTAAAGAAAAAAACGAGATTCTGCCTGAACATAATGCTGGGCAGAATCTTGTCCCCCAGATACTTACAAACAACGCTGAAGATTTTGTTCGGACGGCAAATGCGCTGAAACGGTACGGTTATGAAGAAGTAAACCTGAACCTAGGCTGTCCTTCAGGAACAGTCGTTTCAAAAGGAAGAGGAGCAGGCTTTTTAAGGGACATAGAAAAATTAGACCGTTTTTTTGATGAGGTCTTTTCCAGTCTGGAGATGAAAATTTCTGTAAAGACACGGATAGGGATTCAGGAGCCGGGAGAGTTTGAGGAAATCCTGGAGGTGTACAACAGATATCCGCTGTCAGAGCTGATTATCCATCCTCGCATCCGGCAGGATTTTTATAAAAACCGTCCGAATATGACAGTGTTTAAGGATGCGTGCAGAAATAGCAGGAATGTGTTATGTTACAATGGCGATTTGTGCATGGAGGAGGATATTCAAAAATTTCATGACTCTTTTCCTCAAGTGCCGGCGGTTATGATTGGCAGGGGAATTCTGAAAAATCCGGGGCTTGTCGGGGAAGTAGAAGGCAGCGCGGCGGACAGGGAAACCCTGCGGGCGTTTCATGATGAAATTTATCATACGTATCAGGAGATTATGTCCGGAGATAAGAATACTGTGTTTAAGATGAAGGAATTTTGGAGTTACTTGAACCTTTCTTTTGAATACGGGGAAAAATGTTGGAAAAAAATTAAGAAAGCCCAGAGTGCGGCGGAATATGAGCGGGCGGTAGAGGAGATTTTTAGTCTGGAGGACTGAAAGTCTCCTTTTTTATGTTTTTTATATAAATAGGTTCAGGGCAACAGCATTTACTTAAAAAATGAATTAAGCCAGGTAATATGAATACCTGCCTGTACCGGGACTGCAAGAAATAAAGTGATTCAGGGGCGTTGATTTTCAGAAGATATGAAGTATAATAGAACAAAGATACTGAAGAGTTGTTTTAAGATATTTATAAGAAATACGACAAGAATCTTATAAGAAAGTATTTTTAGAATAGTACCAGGCCGAAGGAAAGGCAGAAAAAGCTCTGGATGCCTGTGAGTTTAGAGGAGAGACAGATATGAATGAATGTGTACTGGTTGTGGATGATGACAGGGAAATTGTGCGTGCGCTCGAACTGCTTCTGGAAAAGGAGGGGTATCGGGTACGGAAGGCTTATGACGGTATGCAGGCGCTGAGTATCCTTGCGGAACAGCCGATACAGCTTATCCTTATGGATGTCATGATGCCTAAGCTGGACGGGTTGTCTGCAATCATGAAAATCCGGGAGCGGAAGAACTTGCCGATTATTGTTTTAAGCGCTAAGACGGAGGATACAGACAAGGTGCTGGGGCTTTCTATGGGGGCGGACGACTATGTGTCAAAGCCTTTTAATCCGCAGGAACTGATAGCACGTGTGAAAAGCCATCTGCGCCGCTATACGCTTTTGGGTGATATCCATGCCGGTGGCGAGAAAAACGAAATCTGGAATGGGAGGCTTTGCTATCGGGTACAGGAGCGTGTGCTCTATGTAGACGGGGAACCTGTAAAGCTTACAGCGACGGAAACGAAAATGATGGATTTGTTTATGCGGAACCGTGGAAGGATTTTTCCGGCAGAGGAAATTTATCAGAGGGTCTGGGAGGAGCCGGGGTTTGCGCCTGAAAATACGGTGATGGTGCATATTCGCCATATCCGGGAAAAAATCGAACTCAATCCGGGAGAGCCTGAATATTTAAAGGTGGTGTGGGGAATTGGATACAAAATGGAAAAAATTGAAAATCATTCTTAGCTTTGCAGCATTTTTTCTCGGGGTGACGCTTCTGATTGGAAGCGTGTGGCAGCTGGGGAGACTAATTGCAGAAACGAAGGGGGAAGTGTGGAGAACGGAAAGTGATTACCAGGAAAGCGCTGAATTCCGCCGTTATATTTCAGCGAAGCTGGAGGAACTGCTGAGTGTGGCGAATGACGGTGAGCGATGGAAGTACGGAAGCCTGACGGAAAAAGGCTATGATACACAGCAATCATGGCCGTGGGAGGGCGCTTATGAAGTGTCAGACGCCATAGCGGAAGAAACGGCAGAAGATGCGGAAGCAGAGGCAGAGTATCTGTTCCGGCAGAAAATCCAGGAAGAAGAGCAGGAAGCGGATACAGCCTGGGCTGAGGAGCAAAGCCTGGATGAATATATGGAGAGGATGGAACGGGATAAAAATCTCCTCTATGCTGTAATCTGGAATAATAGGCTGCTGTATACAAACATTGAAGAATTTGAGGACAAGCTTGGAAAACAGTTTCAGGGAGATGTGATCGAGGGAGCGCTCGCTGCAGACGAATATAATTTTTCTCTGTGGTTTAACAGGAACAGAGATGGAAAAGTGCAGATTTCTAAAGATGGGGAGAAAGAAGATGTTTATGGAAATGGCGTATATATGCCGGACAGCCGTTGGTTTGTTCCTGGTTATACAAACTTCAGTATAGATGAGGAGTCGAAGCAAGCGATTATTTTTATGGCGGCTGCAAAAGAACCAAAACTCTATGTAGAGGAAGATTACGGGAAAAATGGAACTGTCAACTATGGGGATAGGCTATATTCCATACGTGAGAACTTTCTATCATCGAAGAGACAGTTTAAGATAGGCTGCGCGCTGCTGGCTGTTTCAGCGCTGCTGCTGGTTATCGCTTTCATTTGGAGAAAAGAAAAACGCTGCGCAGAGAAAGAAATTTCCGGGCTTTTGGGAAGAACTTTCCTGGAAGTGAAGCTGCTGTTCTTTTTTGTCGGTATTTTGTTTGCCCTAAAGAGGATGATGCTTCCGCTGTGTTTTTGGCTGCTTTATCTGTTGTTTTTAGATTGGCGGGAAAACAGGGGAAAGCAGAGAAAACCGATTATAGAGGGAGTTCGAACGCGTGAGTTGAAGTATTCGCTGCAGAAGAGGATTGTGAGGCGCGGGAGACTGTCGATGCTCAGTGGAGGGCTGGCATTCCTTATATGCTGTTTGGCATTGGCTGGAATGAGAAATATGGAAAATTGGTATTTTCAGGACAAGTACATCGGAGTTCTTCTTTTTATTGCAGTTGTTCTTTTATTAAATGTGGCAGTCAGTTTCTTATATTTAGAGAAGAACCGACAGCTGGCGGAGGATATCGGAGCGTTGTCTGACAGGATTTTAGAGGTCAGGAACGGAAATTTAGAAGATTTTCCAATACTGCCGCAGGATGCAGAAATGAAAGAAGTGTTTGAAAATCTGAGTGAGATACAGCGGGGGATGGATACGGCGCTGCGTGAGAGGATGAAGAGCGAGCAGATGAAGGTGGACCTGGTGGCGAATGTGTCCCATGATATCAAGACGCCGCTGACTTCCATTATAAGTTATATAGAACTGCTGAAACAGGAAGCGGATTTGCCGGAGCATGTGAAGGAGTTCATACGGATTTTGGGTGAAAAATCAGAACGCCTGCGGACGATTGTGCAGGATGTGTTTGAAATCAGCAAGGCCACATCAGGGCAGCTCCCGGTAACAATAGACGAACTGGACTTGGGGAAACTGGTGCAGCAGACGCTGGCAGATATGGATGCGCAGGTTGAGCAGAGCGGATTTATTATGAAAGTATCTATTCCGGAGTTTCCTATATTTATACAGGCTGATGGACAGAGACTTTATCGTGTATTTCAGAACTTGATTCAAAATGCCTTAAAATATTCCCTGGCAGGTTCCCGTATTTATCTGGATGTGGAAGAGGAAGAGGGGCAGGCAGCAGTGCGTATTAAAAATATTTCCGGCAGGGAACTGGAGCGCACGCTGGATTTTACTGAGAGGTTTGTGCGCGGGGATGCAAGCCGTACAGACGGAGGGAGCGGCCTGGGGCTTTCCATTGCAAAAAGCTTTACGGAGGTCTGCGGCGGCAGCCTCCGGGTGGAAATTGATGCGGATTTATTTACTGTAACGGTGATGTTTCCTAAAAATCGTTCAGACGGGTAAGATATGATTTAGATGTTACTGGGAACGGAGTGAGCAGTAACGTTCCCCTGCTTTGTCAGAAACATGAGAATCACGGATAGCTTTCATAGCCATTTTTTCCAACAGGGGCGCCATCGGCATTAGAATCAGCACACACATAAGGTTAAAGACGGTATGGCTCAGGGCGATTCCGAAACCGGAAGCGGCATTGTTTAAAAGCGCCGGGGCAAACAGAGTTTTTGCCAGGACAAAAGCTCCCAGTAATATGGCGGAGCCGATGGCATTAAATGCCAGATGGACAAAGGCGGCTCTTCTTGCATTTTTTGTCGCACCTATGGACGAGAGAACTGCGGTAATGCAGGTGCCGATGTTCTGTCCCATAATAATGGGGATAGCTGCGCCGTAGGAAATCTGCCCGGTGACTGCAAACGCCTGCAGGATTCCTACGGAGGCAGAGCTCGACTGGATCACTGCAGTAAGCGCTGCGCCTGCCAGTACGCCGAGGAGCGGATTTGTGAACATAAGAAAGAGCTGGCGGAAAGCCGGGATGTCAGCAAGACCGCTTACGGCTGAGGACATGGTGTCCATGCCGAACATCAGGGTTGCAAAGCCAAGCAGAATCATTCCGCCGTCTTTCTTTCTGCCTTCCTTACAGGACATATACAGGATGATACCGATAAAGGCTAAAATAGGCGTGAAAGAAGAAGGCTTTAACAGCTTTACCCACAAACTGCTGCTGTCTATCCCGCCAAGAGACAGTATCCAGCTTGTGATGGTGGTTCCTACATTTGCGCCCATGATGACATTGATTGCCTGGCGGAGAGTCATAAGACCCGAGTTCACAAAGCCTACGACCATGACGGTAGTTGCCGATGAACTTTGGATTATGGCAGTTACGCCGCATCCGGTCAGGAATCCGGCGGCACGTCCGGAAGTCATTTTGCCGAGAGTAGCTTTTAATCTGTCACCGGCGCTGTGTTCCAGGGTTTCTCCCATGATATTCATGCCAAAAAGAAATAGGGAAAGCCCTCCCAGCATGGTAAGTGCCTGAAAAATGTCCATTTTCAAAATCCTCCATAAATTTTCGATGATGTCATTCCGTTCCCGCAGCTATGCCGGCTGCGGGACATCTGATTGTACATTGACAGTGTATCAGAGGAATATCAAATCTGAAATCGAGGTTTTGTAAAATCAATGTAAAAAGAATGCCCTTGCCAAAAGCAAACTGGAAAGGCAGAGGTTTATTTGTCGGCAAGAAGCTGCACAATGTGTCTTTTGGGAAAAGAAATAGTAATTTTCGTACCTTTTCCCAGTGTACTTTGGAGGCGGATTTCGGCATGATGGAGCTTTGCGGAATGTTTCACAATGGAAAGCCCCAGCCCTGTGCCGCCAACCTCTTTGGAATGGCTTTTGTCTACCCGGTAGAAGCGCTCAAAAATCCGGGACTGCTGTTCGTGCGGAATCCCAATGCCATTGTCGCTGACAGACAGATATACAGTATCTTCATCATCTGAAATATGGATGACGGCATTTCCGCCGGGATGGTTGTATTTGATGGCATTATCACAGAGATTAAAAATGATTCCGCTAAGAAGCTGGGGAATGCCGTACAGTACAGACTTCTTTCCGGTGAGAAGAAGCAAAACGCCTGCTTTTTCGGCGGCGGGCATGAGGGTGGCGGCTGTGCGCTCCGCCAGCTCATAGAGGTCGGCATTTTCCCATTGCATGTCGGAAGCGCCTTCGTCCAGATGCGATAGTTTGATGATGTCTTCTATCAGGACAATCATCCTCTGGGATTCAGAGAAAATCTGCCGGGAAAATCTGGGGACGTCTTCAGGTTTCACCATACCGCCAAGAAGCAGTTCCGCGCAGCCGGAAATGCTTTGCAGGGGTGTTTTTAACTCGTGGGATACGTTTGCAGTAAATTCGCGGCGCATCTGTTCCGCTTTTGCCTTTTCCTCCGCTTGTGTTTTTAACTGGCGCTTCTGGCTGCCGATGCGGGAAACCAGAGGAGAAAGTTCCTCGTAAATATCTTCCGGCCGGGGACTATCCAGGTCAAGCCTGTTCAAAGGCTCTACGATTTTCCGGGAAAAACGGAAAGCAAGGAATAGAGAGAAACCTATCGCGAAAGATGCTATGAGAAGAATCGGCTGCTGCATTCCCAAAGCCAGCGTCCACCAGGTATACTGTGTGCCGGAAAGCCTGAGTACAGTTCCGTCTGCGAGTTTCCTGGCACAGTAAAGCTGCTGCTCCATCAGGGTAGAGGAATAGCGGGCGCTTTCCCCGATACCGCCTGAGAGCGCTTCCCTGATTTCTTCACGTTCCAGATGATTTTCCATCGTCCGGCCATCTGTCCTGCTGTCGTATTTTACCGTGCCATCGGCAGCAATCCAGGTGACGCGGTATTCCTCGTCTTTTAAACTATCCAGATAAGCAAGACCGTTATTCTCAACACCGCGGGCTGCGAGTTCGGACTGTATACGGATTTGTTTCATCTGCATTTCAGAAAAATATCCGTAGAGTGCGCCCATGATAATAACAAGTGATGCTCCAAATACAGCAATAGCTGCCAGGCAGACAGCTTTGAAAATTTGTTTTGTCATAGTCCTGCCTCCATTCGATAACCGACGCCGCGGACAGTTTTGATGTATTCTCCGCAGCTTCCGAGTTTCGTGCGGAGTGTTCCGATATGGACGTCAACTGTCCGTGTTTCGCCGACGAAACTGTTTCCCCAGATTTTTTCCATGAGCTGCTCCCGGGTAAAAACAAGGCCGGGGTGTTCCATAAACAAATGCAGCAGTTCGTATTCTTTCAGGGTCAGTTCTACCCGCTTTCCGTCTGATGTGACAGTATGTCTGTCCAGGTTCATTTCAAGCCCGGCGATCAGCAGCGTTTTTACAGGCTCTTTTGGCATTGTCCGCCTCAGGACGGCTTTAATGCGGGATACCATTTCCATCATTCCGAAAGGTTTTGCCAGGTAGTCGTCCGCACCTAAATCAAGGCCGATGACTTTGTCATATTCGGTTCCTTTTGCTGTAGCCATAATCACGGGGATATTGGCGGTAGAAGCCTGTGAACGCAGCTTTTTGAGCGTGTGGATTCCGTCTTCGCCGGGCAACATAATATCCAGCATAATCAGCTGCGGCGTAGTATGCCGTAAGGCTTCCCACAGCGCGCCTGCATCGGGAAAACCCTCTGCCTCAAAGCCAGAGGCGTGCAATGTATAAATCATAAGGTCACGGATGCCGCTGTCATCTTCAACACAAAAAATCATAAAAAACCTCCAGTTGTGCTCTTGCTCCCACAGGATATGTCCGTGGGGCAGATGATATTCTTATTATAGAATACACCATAATGGTAAGCTTTCATACCGTATTTTTGTAAAATGCGTGTAAAGGCATGCAGGATATTTTCTTTATTTGTTAAACTTTTTATGGTATTCTATACAGGAAAAAGAATGGAAGACCTGAAAGTGTCTGCAGTTGTTTTAAAGGAGAAGAAGATGATAGAAGTCATGTTTGGGGAAAGTGAAGCCGGTTCTATGAAATGTGCGAAAAGCCGGAAGACAGTCATAAGCGGTGAGGACGGGCCGACGGCCGTTTTTGGAAACGCGGATTTGCTGCCACCGAGGGAAGCATGGATACCAATTCCGGGACATGCGGGTGAAGTGATCTGCCTTGCCTATATGCTGGATATCGGTAATATCCGGGAGACTTTCGACAGCGAATACCGCCAGGAGCTGATTTTATCGATGTATCTGCAGAGCGGATGGGACAACTCACAGGAATTCAGGGAAGAACTGAAAGAAGGAATTAAAAGAAATATCCGTGAATACCGCCGCTTGATGGATTTTATACAAAAAGGGGAGCAGGTACGCATCTGGTACAGCCGGACGCCGTATTCACTCTGCGGCCTATATTGGCTGTGCAGGCAGATGAACGGAATGGATAATGAGGTATATGCCGTCGAAATGCCCGAATATACAGTACGGTCAGACGGTGTTATTGTTGTGCATCACAGCTGGGGGAATGTAGAAGCGGAGAAATTCAGCTCTTTCTTAAAATATCAGAGGCGTCTGTCAGAGGCTGAGCGGAGAATGTTTGGCTGTAAATGGACAGAACTGTCAGAAGGTAACAGTCCCCTGCGTGCAGTAGTGAATGGGGAGTTAGTTGGAGTTCCGGAGGATTTTTATGATTTTCTGATTTTAAGGGAGATTACAGAGACGCCGGTAAAAGAAGCCAGGCTGATAGGGGATATTCTGGGGAAATATCCGCTCCAGGTAGGGGATTGGTGGTATGCGTCCAGGATTGAGCAGATGATAAGAGAAGGGAGAATAGAAGTCTTTCAGGATTCGGAACAGAAATATACGCGGATGATTCGCAAAACCAGGAGAGATTGTATATGAAAAAACTTCTAAAGAATAAGGAATCAATAGTGTGCAGATAGAGAGGTCAGAATGATAAAAGAAACAGGGCTGAAAGAAACGCTAATAAAGGAAATCTGTAATGTAGCGCATAATTGCGGGGTTAAAAAAGTGATTTTGTTTGGCTCCAGGGCGAGAGGGGATTATAAACGTGCCAGCGATATCGACCTTGCCGTGAGCGGTGGGGATATTCTGCGTTTTGCTCTGGATGTCGAGGAAGAGACATTGACACCTTTGAAATATGATGTAATCAATTTGGATGGGAAGATTCAGGAGGAGCTGCGCAGAGTCATTCAGGAGGAAGGAAGAGTTTTATATGAAGAAATTTGATAATTATGTTTCAAATCTTCGTGTACTGGAACGTGCCGACAAAGAGATGCTGGACAATGAGTTTATCATCAGAGGAATCATTGACAAATTCTGTATTCAGTTTGAATTGGGATGGAAGCTTCTGAAAGAATTACTGGCTTATGAGGGGAGCGCCGCATCTGCAACTGGTTTCCCCAGGAGCATTATCAAAGAAGCCTATTCCGTATATCCCCTTTTTGATGGGGAGCTTTGGCTGAAAATGCTCAGAGAAAGAAATGATATGGCTCATATTTATGATGGAAATGCCGCGAAGGAACTGGCAGGGAGGATTATTTAAAGTTATATTCCTGAATTTCAGAAGATAGAAAAGGAGGTTGCCGTGTATTATGGTGATTCTCTGAAAACAATATAATTTATGCCGAAAGGCTGATTTACCATAAAGAGAGGTAGTTATGTGGCAGTTTGCACTTATTATATTTTTGATATCGTTTTGTATCTTTGCAGGAATCATGATACGTGAACCCAGGACTTTATGGAGTGGGGTATCTTTCTTTGTCATGATGATATGCCTGGCTGTGTTGGCGCTGTTCGTTTTATCGGAACATGCCGGATGGCTGGCGTCGCATGAACTGGTGATTTGGATTTTGAATATCCTGCTCATTTTGGCGGTACTTTGCATCATCGCATTTCCGGGTATTCTGGTTCTTATCTTTTTTGTTGAGGGGATCAAGATGATCCGGCATGAGGGAATGAAACCCGCGAATATGCTGTCGATGCTGTTTTCGGTTTTGCTGTTTGCCTATTTGGCTGTCTGGCCTATGGTTAGAGGGTTGGAAAGGAATACATGGGGGACAAGACTGTATACGGTAATCAGCTTTGCGGCAGTCTATGTATTGTCCCTGATGGCTATGTATTCTCTGTCTGCTATTGTCAATCTTGTCCATCTGAAAAAGAGGAGAAATGCGGACTATATTGTTGTGCTGGGAGCCGGGATTCTTGGAGAGAAGGTAACGCCGCTGCTTGCGGCGCGGATTGAAAAAGGGATGGAACTGATGCGCTGCAACCCAGGGGCGAGAGTAATCATGTCCGGTGGTCAGGGACCTGGGGAGGATATTCCCGAAAGCAGGGCTATGGCGGCGTATGCGGCGGAGCATGGAGGGGACGCGAATCGAATCCTGATGGAGCAGGAGTCTGTTTCAACGGAAGAAAACCTTTTGTTTTCAAGAAACATGATGGATAAAAAAGCCTCCAAAATTATCATTGTTACGACGGCTTACCATGTGTTCCGGGCATTGATACTGGCAAGACAGCAGGGGATAAAATGCGTGGGATTTGGGGCGAAAACAAAGTGGTATTTTACGTTAAACGCACTCATCCGTGAATTTATCGGATATCTGAGCCTGACATGGAAGCGGCATGCGATTGTCATTGGCGCAGCGGCCAGTATGCTGGCAGCGTTTCGTTAATATTCACACCATGTGTCCATCAGCGTATTTTCAAAAATAGACCCTGTGAGCCAGCCGGACTGGGGGGGAATCCGGGTTGGTTTCCGTCTGTTTTAAAGGGGAAATCAGTGATTTTTGAAAAACCCCCTTGCAATCCTTTTTTAACTGTGCTAAGATACAGGACATAAAATAAAGGCGAAGAAAGAGACTCTTGCTTTGGAACTTGACAGGAATACAGCGCCGCTGACTGAGAGCGCTGTTTAAGGGAAGGGGCAGACAGGGAACACTCCGGAGCCGACTGGTCGAAGAGAATAGTGTGCCGTGTGGTTGGAAGCAGGGCAGAGGTGAGTAAGTAGGTCAGTACGTGGACGCGCGTTAAGCGTATAGAGAGGTAAATGCAAGAGCATTTGCAATGCGGGTGGTACCGCGGATGATGTGATCATATCCGTCCCGGAATAGTAAAATATTCCGGGGCTTTTTCTATGTATCCCGGAATTCATAGAAACTGCTGCAAAGGTGCGGAAAAGACATGGAACGATACTGTGTCTGTACCTTTGCGGCGGTTTTGTTTTCAGAAAATTTATGAAAGCGGAGGAGAATGACGATGAAAGAAGGCATTTACAGAGACGTGACATTTGATAAGCTCAGCGAAGCAGATATGGGCAGAGAAATAAGAGTTGCCGGATGGGTAGAAAATATCCGCGACCACGGCGGGATTACCTTTGTGGATCTGCGGGATATGTATGGGGAACTTCAGGTGGTGCTTCACGATGATGCACTGCTTAAGGATATCGGAAGAGAAGCCTGTGTGACGGTGAAGGGAATGCTCAGAAAGAGGGATGAGGAGACCTACAATCCGAGGATTCCAACGGGGACGATCGAGCTGGCGGCGGAAACGGTGGAGGTTCTGGGAAAGGTGTACCAGCAGGTACCTTTTGAGGTCATGACTTCGAAGGAAGTCCGGGAGGACGTCAGGCTGAAATACCGTTTTCTGGATTTGCGGAACAGCAAAGTGAAGGATAATATCGTGTTCCGCTCAAAGGTTATCAGCTTCCTGAGACAGAAGATGACGGAATTGGGATTTCTGGAAATCCAGACGCCGATCCTGTGCGCGTCCTCGCCGGAGGGAGCCAGGGATTATATCGTTCCGTCCAGAAAATACAAGGGGCAGTTTTACGCGCTGCCGCAGGCGCCCCAGCAGTATAAGCAGCTTCTGATGGTGTCGGGGTTTGATAAGTATTTCCAGATTGCCCCCTGTTTCCGGGACGAGGATGCCAGGGCAGACCGCTCGCCGGGAGAGTTTTACCAGCTTGACTTCGAGATGAGCTTCGCCACGCAGGAGGACGTGTTTGCCGTAGGCGAGGAAGTACTGGCGGCGGCATTTGAGAAGTTTGCGCCGGAAGGATATGAGGTAACGAAAGCGCCGTTTCCGATCATCAGCTACACACAGGCGATGCTGGAGTTTGGCACGGATAAGCCGGATCTCAGAAATCCGCTGCGCATCCTGGACGTGACAGAATTTTTCCAGAGATGCAGCTTTAAGCCTTTCCATAAAAAGACTGTCCGCGCGATTAAGGTACATGCGGAGATGTCGAAGGGTTTCCATGAAAAGCTTCTGAAGTTCGCCCAGTCGATTGGCATGGGCGGACTGGGATATCTGGAAGTGATGGAGGATCTGTCCTACAAAGGCCCAATTGATAAATTTATCCCGGAGGAGATGAAAACCGAGATGAGGGAGCTGGCGCGTCTGGAAGCAGGCGACACGATTTTCTTTATTGCGGATAAGGAGAGCAGGGCGAACCTTTATGCGGGACAGATTCGTACAGAGCTTGGGGAAAAGCTGGATTTGATTGAGAAAAAGGCCTACCGCTTCTGTTACGTGAATGATTTTCCAATGTATGAGTACGATGAGGAGACGAAGCAGATTGGATTTACGCACAACCCGTTTTCCATGCCGCAGGGAGGTCTGGAAGCCCTGAATACGAAAGACCCGCTTGACATTTTGGCGTATCAGTATGATATTGTATGTAACGGCGTGGAACTTTCCTCTGGTGCGGTGCGGAACCATGATATCGATATTATGGTGAAAGCTTTTGAAATCGCAGGATATGATGAGGAAACGTTGAAGGCGAAGTTTGGGGCGCTTTACAATGCGTTTCAGTTTGGCGCGCCGCCCCATGCGGGAATGGCACCTGGCATTGACCGGATGATTATGCTGCTGTGTGAGGAAGAAAATATTCGCGAGGTCATCGCATTTCCTATGAGTGGAAGCGCGCAGGATCTGATGTGCGGCGCGCCGGGATTTGTGACGGAGCAGCAGCTTCGTGAGGTTCATATCAAGGTTCGTGATTAAGGAGGAAGCGGGATGGCAAATGTTATTTCAGATGAAACGATAGAATATGTAGGGATTCTGGCAAAGCTGGAGCTTTCCGGGGAGGAAAGGGAGCAGGCGAAAAAAGATATGGGCAGGATGCTGGATTATATTGATAAGCTCAATGAGCTGGATACCACGGGCGTAGAGCCGATGTCGCATGTATTTCCTGTGAACAATGTATTCCGGGAGGATGTGGTGGAAAACGGTGATGACAGGAAAAATATGCTGAAAAATGCGCCGGAGCAGAAGGACGGGACGTATGTGGTTCCGATTACGGTAGAATAGAGAGCACAGGAGGCAGAATACGTGGATATCAGAAATTTGACAGCTCTGGAATTGGGCAAGAAGATAAAAACAGGAGAGATTGGCGTTGTGGAAGCCACGAAAGCTGCGCTGGAGCAGATTCAGGCGGTGGACGAAACGGTGAACGCTTTTGTGACTGTGGATGAGGCGGGGGCGTTGAGGCGGGCAGAAGAAGTACAGAAGCAGATTGATGAGGGAAGTCTGACAGGAGCCCTGGCTGGAGTTCCTGCCGCCATCAAGGATAATCTGTGCACGAAGGATTTGCTGACTACGTGCAGCTCGAAGATTTTATATAATTTTAAGCCGACCTACACAGCGGAGGCCGTGCGGAATCTGGAAAGGGCGGGAGCCGTGATTCTCGGAAAGACGAATATGGATGAGTTTGCGATGGGCAGCACCACCGAGACGTCAGCCTTTGGCGTTACCAGAAATCCGTGGAATACGGCGCATGTGCCAGGGGGATCTTCGGGAGGCTCCTGTGCAGCAGTGGCGGCGAATGAATGCTTTTATGCCCTGGGCTCCGATACAGGCGGCTCTATCCGGCAGCCTAGCTCCTTCTGTGGGGTGACGGGCATCAAGCCGACCTATGGCACGGTTTCCCGTTATGGGCTGATCGCTTACGGTTCTTCACTGGATCAGATCGGCCCGGTTGCGAAGGATGTAAGCGACTGCGCGGCAGTTTTGGAAGCGATTTCTTCTTATGACAGGAAAGACAGTACTTCCCTCAAACGGGAGGACTGTGATTTTACCTCCGCTCTTGTGGATGATGTACAGGGTATGAGAATTGGAATCCCCAGGGACTATCTGGGAGAAGGTCTGGATGAGGAAGTGAAAGCGGCTGTGCTGGCGGCGGCAAAGGCGCTGGCGGCAAAGGGAGCTGTCGTGGAGGAGTTTGATTTGAGTCTGGTGGAATATGCGATTCCGGCGTATTATGTGATTGCGGCGGCAGAAGCCAGTTCGAACCTGGCGCGGTTTGACGGAGTGAAATACGGCTATCGCACGGAAGAATACGAGGGACTCCACAACATGTACAAAAAGTCCCGTTCCGAGGGATTTGGAGAGGAAGTGAAGCGCAGGATTATGCTTGGCTCTTTTGTGCTGAGTTCGGGATATTATGACGCTTATTATCTGAAAGCTCTGCGGACGAAAGCTTTGATAAAACAAGCTTTTGACGAGGCATTTGAAAAATATGATGTGATTCTGGGGCCTGCGGCTCCGACGACTGCGCCGAAGCTGGGAGAATCCTTAAGCGACCCGCTGAAGATGTACTTAGGAGATATCTATACGATTTCCGTGAATCTGGCAGGGCTTCCGGGCATGACGGTTCCATGCGGGAAGGATTCGAAGGGGCTGCCGATTGGCTTGCAGATGATCGGGGACTGCTTTCAGGAGAAGAAGATGATCCGTGCAGGCTACAGCTTTGAGTGTACGAGGAAATACGAAGCGCCGGAACTGGCGGAAAGGAGGGGAAAATAGATGAGCAAACAATATGAGACAGTGATTGGACTGGAAGTTCATGTTGAGCTTGCCACGAAAACGAAGATTTTCTGCTCCTGCTCTACGGCGTTCGGCGGAGCGCCAAATACTCATACCTGCCCGGTGTGTACCGGAATGCCGGGTTCGCTTCCGGTGCTGAATAAGCAGGTGGTGGAGTATGCCCTGGCGGTGGGGCTTGCGGCGAACTGCCAGATTCACCAGTATTGCAAATTTGATAGAAAGAACTATTTTTACCCGGATAATCCGCAGAATTACCAGATTTCCCAGCTCTATCTGCCAATCTGCCACGACGGCGGAATCGAAATTGAGACGGCGGAAGGGAAAAAGACAGTGCGAATCCATGAAATCCATATGGAAGAGGATGCGGGGAAGCTCATCCACGATGAATGGGAGGACTGTTCTCTGGTGGATTACAACCGGAGCGGCGTGCCGCTGATTGAGATTGTTTCAGAGCCGGATATGCGGAGCGCGGAGGAGGTCATTGCCTATCTGGAGAAGCTGCGCATGATGATTCAGTACCTGGGCGCTTCGGACTGCAAGCTCCAGGAAGGCTCGATGCGCGCGGACGTCAATCTTTCTGTGCGTGAGGTGGGGACAGAAGCCTTTGGAACTCGGACGGAGATGAAGAACCTGAACTCTTTCCGCGCCATTACCCATGCGATTGAGGGGGAGAAAAACCGCCAGATTGATTTGCTGGAATCCGGGGAACAGGTGGTACAGGAGACAAGGCGGTGGGATGATACAAAAGGCGCTTCGTATGCGATGCGCTCGAAAGAGGACGCCCAGGATTACCGATATTTTCCTGACCCTGACCTGACTCCGGTGGTTATCAGTGATGAATGGATTCAGGAAATACGGGACAGGCAGCCGGAGATGCGGGAGGAGAAACAGGAGCGTTACCAGAAAGAATATGGGATTCCGGCCTATGACGCGGGCATCCTCACCTCTGCAAAGCGGATGGCGGATATGTTTGAGGAGACGACTGCACTCTGTAAAAGTCCGAAAAAAGTTTCGAACTGGCTGATGGTGGAGACGATGCGTCTCTTAAAGGAGCACGGCATGGATGCGGAGGACATCCGGTTCTCACCTGAAAACCTGGCGAAGCTGATAGGACTGACAGAAGCGGGAACCATCAATAATACGGTGGCAAAAGAAGTGTTTGAACTTGTATTTGACAAAGATATCGACCCGGAACAGTATGTGGAAGAAAAAGGGCTGAAGATGGTTGGAGACGAGGGGGCGCTGCGCGGCACGATAGAAGAAATCGTGGCGGCGAATCCCCAGTCCGTGGCCGACTACAAAGGCGGAAAGCAGAAAGCCATCGGTTTCCTGGTGGGGCAGACGATGAAAGCCATGAAGGGAAAAGCAGACCCGGGAGTGGTGAATAAGATACTGAAAGAGATTCTGGATAAATAGGGAACAGCCAGCGGAAACAAGCCAGCTGCAGCGTATCATGGGGAGGTATGCGCGGCTGGCTTGTTAAATTCCATTGCCGCATGTGGCTGCTAATGGATTTAAAAAAGCTTTATAAGAATTTGCCTTGTAAAAGAATATAAAAGCACATATAATTAATTTGATAAGATAGATGGAGAAGATAAGAATTTGACTTTTAAGATTCATGATAAGGATATAGGAAAAGGAAGGGTATAGAACATTGGGATGGAAATTGAAAGTATTGGAATATGGAAAGATAAAAAGCGCTGAGATAGAAGTTTCGCCTCTCACTCTTTTTGTGGGTGACAATAACAGTGGAAAAAGCTATCTGATGGCGCTCTTATGGGGAATCCAGAATTTGGGAGTATCAGAATTAATCAGTTCTGTATTGAGAGAAGAAACAAAATTAGAACATGAACTGATAGGATGGATCAGGGCGCAGGTGGCGTTGGCGTGCGAACAGGGGGAACATATCGCTCAGGTATGCGAGATAGAAAAAGAACTGCAAGCTCTTTTGCAGGAAGGCTTGCGGCAAAATAAAGACAATTTGGTTAAAAAGATTTTTAACAGTTCAGATGTTAAAATCAAAGATTTACAGATAGAATTAAAAGATTTAGACAAAATCTCCTTAACATTTACAAAACTCAAAGACAGATGGGGGAGCGAGGAGTTAGACAGTCTGAGGATTAAAAATAACACTGGTACAGAATATACTATAAAATTATCGGAAATAGAATGGGGATATCAAAACAATCTTATAATATGTATGATATTGAGCCTGGCAATGGAGATTTCTATTGGAGAAGTGAATGGAATACATGAAAATATTTATCTCCCTGCAGCCAGAACAGGATTTATGCTTACAAAGGACATTATTAATAAAGCAGGCAGGAATGCAGCGTTTAATATCGGAGTACAGCAGGAAGAGATGATCCCATTTATCAGGCCGATTAACCAGTTTTTGGATGTGGTGAATGATCTGTCTTTTGACAGCAAAGGGGATAGAGGAGCCGCAGCGATAGCTGAATACTTAGAAAACTACATGGCAGAAGGCACAGTTGAGATGAGTACATTGCCGAACAAAGAGGTTTTATATGTTCCGGCAGGCCAGGAAAAAGGGATTCCACTCAGGATTGTTTCAGCAGTTGTTACAGAGATTTCCCCCCTGATTTTTTCAGACAATAAAAATGAAATCCATGTATAAAAGAGTAGACCATATGATTTTTGAACGGCAGTGTGAGGATAAATGGAAACTTCATTTGATTGAAATGAAGGGGAGCGTAGGAGAAAGAAAATGGGATGAAATAAAAGGAAAATTCCGTGCCAGCTATCTGGTGGCTCAGGCAATTGCCGGGATGCTGGAAGTGAAAATCACAGAAACAGTAATGTATACGACTTTTGAAAAAGTGCAGTTTGCGCCGTCAGATACGATGCCGTCTGCAAGAAGGGTAAGGTCGGGAGAAACACTTGTTAGAATGAAAGACGAATGGGCGGGGGCGCGTTTTGGATTGAATTTCGGAGAGCGTACTCCGTTTATACATAAGGCAATCCAGATGACAAGGAATGAAGAAGGGATATTAGCAGGGGATTTGATGGAAGGATGAGTCAGTAAAGAGGTAACAGTGAAGCCGGAAGGCTGAACTGTTACGGAAAGAGCGATTAATCTTCGTCGGTATCTTGAAAAAAACAGTATTCTATACTATAATTTAACGATAAAGAGGACATGCTTATTTTTGGAGGCATACATCATGGATTACAGAGAGGCAAGAGTATATTTAGCAGATGCGGCTAAATACGGAAGTGTACTTGGTCTTGAGAATATGGGGGAGTTGCTGCGACGTTTGGGCAACCCCCAGGACGACTTGAAATTTATCCATATTTCAGGGACAAACGGAAAAGGTTCGGTATTGGCGTATCTGTCTACGGTACTGAAAGAGGCAGGGTATCGGGTAGGGCGTTATATTTCCCCCACATTGTTTTCTTATCGGGAGCGTATACAGGTAAATGAAGAGTACATAGAGAAAGAACCGCTGGCAAGGCTGACAGGAAGGATTGCCGAAGCGGCGGCAGGGATGGTGCAGGAAGGACGGGCGCATCCCACGGTATTTGAGATAGAGACGGCGCTTGGGTTTCTGTATTTCAGGGAAAAGGCGTGCGATATCGTGGTGCTGGAGACAGGACTCGGGGGGCTGGAGGACGCCACTAATGTGGTAAAGACGACGCTGTTGGAAGTGATTACCCCTATCAGCATGGATCATATAGGTATTTTGGGAGATACGCTCAGAGAAATCGCTGAAAAGAAAGCGGGAATCATAAAGCCGGATACGGTAGTCGTCACGGCAGAGCAGGAGCCGGAGGCGATGGAAGTCATCAGGCGCAGGGCAAAAGAGAAGGAATGCCGTCTGTTCATGGAAGAAAAGGCACGGCTTTCGGATATCCGATATGGATACGAAAAGCAGTATTTTTCTTATGGGGGATATGAAAACCTGGAAATTTCCTTAGGAGGGATGTACCAGGTGGAGAATGCGGCGCTTGCGGTGGAAGCCGTGAAGGCGTTGGATAGTGTAGGCTATCCTGTCACTGAGGGGCAGCTTCGGCAGGGGCTGCAGAAGACCCGGTGGAGAGGACGGTTTACTGTAGTGGGGCGGGAGCCGGTATTTATCATTGATGGCGCGCATAACCGTGATGCGGCAAGAATCCTCAGAAAATCATTGGAATTGTATTTTACAAATAAACGTTTATTCTATATAATGGGAGTATTCAGGGATAAGGAATATGAGGAAATCGTAAGGACTACCGTACCGCTGTCGGCACATGTGATTACGGTGGAAACACCTGGGAATGACAGAGCTCTTCCGGCAGGAGAACTTCTGAAGGCAGTGCGGAAATATCAGCCTTCGTCAGAGGCAGCGGAGAGTATTTTGGAAGCGGTAAAAAAAAGCCTGGAAATGGCCGGGCGGGAGGACGTTATCCTTGCCTTTGGCTCTCTTTCTTTTCTGGGAGAGACAGCCAGGGCATTGGAGGCTGTAAAAAGTGCAGGGAATATGCAGGATGCGGCATTAGAAGGAAAAGTCAGGAAGTAAATTTTCAAATGAACCAAGATGGCGCGGGAAATGCGTCAGAAAGAGGAAGCTATGATAGATCAGGAGAAAATAAAGAAAGGTGTCCGACTGATTCTTGAGGGAATCGGAGAGGACGCCGACAGAGAAGGTCTGGTAGAGACGCCGGATCGGATTGCGCGGATGTACATGGAACTGATGGGGGGGATGTATGAGGATGCGGGCGAGCATCTGAGCAAGCGTTTCCATGTGGATAAGAGCGATATTGTGCTGGAGAAGGATATTACCTTTTATTCTATGTGCGAGCACCATATGCTTCCATTTTACGGTAAGGCGCATGTGGCTTATATCCCGAATGGGACAGTGGTAGGATTGAGTAAGATTGCGCGGACGGTGGAGGTGTATGCAAAGAGGTTGCAGCTTCAGGAGCAGCTTACGGCACAAGTAGCAGACGCATTTATGGAGCATCTGAATCCAAAGGGCGTGATGGTAATGGTAGAGGCAGAGCATATGTGTATGACAATGCGGGGGATTAAGAAACCCGGGTCAAAGACTGTTACGTCGGCCACACGGGGAGTTTTTGAAGGGAATCCCGAATTGCAGAATACATTTTATCAAATGGTAAGGTAACCAATGGAGAGAGTGAACAGGATTTTAAAGAATCATACATATCAAGACTGCCTTCAGCAGATTTACAGGCTGGAGGCAGGGCGTATTTTTTGCGGCCATGACATGGCACATTTTCTGGATGTGGCACGTTTGGCCTATATTTTTAATCTGGAGGAAAACCTGCAGATAGAGAAAGAGCGGATCTATGCGGCCGCTCTTCTTCACGATGTAGGACGGCATATCCAGTATATGGAGGGAACGCCCCATCAGGAAGCCGGAGTTCCCATTGCGGCTCAAATATTGACGGACTGCGGGTTTTCTGAGGAGGAGCGGGCGGATATTCTGGAAGCAGTTGCCAGGCACCGGGACAGAACGGTAAAAAGCGAGCATAGCCTGGCAGGACTGCTCTACCGGGGGGACAAAGCGTCCAGGGGATGTTTTGGATGCCGGGCAGAGGCAGAATGTGACTGGAGCGATGAGAAAAAGAACTTATATTTGAGATATTGAAGCGCATGGAGGGCAGCATGAAGATAGGGAACAGAGAGTTTGATTTAAAAAACAGAACATATATTATGGGAATACTGAATGTGACGCCGGACTCTTTTTCGGACGGGGGAAGGTGGAATGATTTTGACGCCGCAAAACGGCATGTGGAAGAGATGATAAAGGACGGGGCGGATATTATTGATATCGGAGGGGAATCTACCAGGCCGGGGTATACGCTGCTGGCTGAAGAAGAGGAGATTTCCAGAGTAGTTCCGTATATCGAGATGGTGAAAAAGAATTTTGATATTCCGATTTCTGTAGATACTTATAAAGGCGGCGTGGCGAAAGCTGCTCTGGCAGCAGGGGCAGATTTGGTAAACGATATCTGGGGGCTGAAATGGGACGCCGCTCTGGCCGGGGTTATCGCAAAGAGCGGTAAACCCTGCTGTCTGATGCACAACCGGAAGGAGCCGGACTATAAGGAATTTATGCCGGATATGTTGGAAGATTTGCGGGAGACGCTGAACATAGCGGCAGCAGCGGGCATTGCAGATGATAAGATTATCCTGGACCCCGGCGTAGGATTCGGAAAAACTTATGAAAATAATCTGGAGGCGATTAACCGCTTGGAGGAGCTGCACAAACTGGGCTATCCCATCCTGCTGGGGACGTCCAGAAAGTCGGTAATTGGCCTGACCCTGGATCTGCCTGCATCTGAGAGAGTGGAAGGGACGCTGGTGACGACGGTGTTCGGTGTGCTGAAAGGTGCGGCATTCGTGCGCGTCCATGATGTGAAAGAGAATTTCCGGGTGATAAAAATGACCGAAGTATTGACGGGAAAAAGGGGTAACAGTTCAGCCTACGGCTTCACTATTACGGAATCCAGCCCATTTAAAGTTTGCTGTTCGCAAAGGACTGGATTCTCCGGCTGAATTTACGCGTTCTCACGGACTTTGCAGCAAGTGCAAAGTCCTGGGCTGAACTGTTACAAAAAGGGTTCTTGTATAGACGGGAACGGACGGACGCGAAGAAAGAGAGGATGCAGGAGTGGACAAGATTAAGATAAAAGATTTAGAACTGTACTGCCGCCACGGGGTTTTTCCGGAGGAAAATGTGCTGGGGCAGAAATTTCTGTTTTCTGCCATATTATCTGTGGATACGCGGGCGCCAGGGAAGGCGGATGATTTAGAAAAATCTGTGAATTATGGGGAACTATGTCATTTTATCCGGGAGTTTATGGAGGAACATACCTATAAACTTCTGGAGGCGGTTTTGGAACATCTGGCGGAAGCAATCCTGCAAAAATGGGAGAAGATAGAAGAAATTACGCTGGAAGTAAAGAAGCCGTGGGCTCCGATAGGGCTCCCCTTAGAGACGGTATCTGTGGAAATCACCCGCGGCTGGCACACGGCATATATCGCTCTTGGTTCGAATATGGGAGAGAAGGAAACGTATCTTCGGAATGCGGTGAAGGAACTGGATGAGAGCGCAGGATGCCGGGTGGAGAAAGTATCGGACTTTATCGCAACGGCGCCCTATGGTGTTACGGAGCAGGATGAGTTCCTGAATGGCGCGCTTAAACTGCGTACGCTGCTGACGCCGGAGGAACTGCTTGAGCTGCTCCATGAGATTGAAGCGAAAGCGGAGCGGGTGCGGACGCTGCGCTGGGGGCCGCGGACGCTGGATTTGGACATTCTTTTTTACGATAATCTGGTGCTGGATACGGAAGAACTGCATATTCCTCATATTGATATGCAGAACCGGGATTTTGTGCTGAAACCGATGGCGCAGATTGCCCCATATATGAGGCATCCGGTTTTAAATAAGACGATAAAACAGCTGGAAGGAGAATTACATGGTTGATTTAAAGGAATTGCGGGATGAGATAGATAGTATTGACAGGCAAATCGTAGAGCTTTTCGAAAAACGTATGGATATTTGCCAGAAAGTGGCGGAATATAAAATCCGGACCGGGAAGAAAGTATTTGACAGGACGAGGGAGCAGGCGAAAATCGATACGGTGAAAGGGCTGACCCGCAGTGAGTTCAACCGGCATGGGATAGAAGAGCTGTTCCAGCAGATTATGGCGATGAGCCGCAAGCTGCAGTACCAGCTTCTGGAGGAAAACGGCGTGGCAGGGCGGCTGCCTTTTATTGCAGTAGATGAGATTGAGCGCTCAAAGGTGCGGGTAGTGTTCCAGGGCGTGGAAGGCGCTTACAGCCAGGCCGCTATGAAACAATATTTTAATGAGGATATCACATCCTTCCATGTAGAGCAGTGGCGGGACGCTATGGAGGCGATTGCGGAAGGTTCCGCGGATTTTGCGGTTTTGCCGATCGAAAACTCAACGGCGGGAAGCGTCAACGATATGTATGATCTGTTGGTAGAATTTGAGAATTATATTGTCGGAGAGCAGATCATCCGGTGCGAGCATAAGCTTCTGGGGCTGCCGGGGGCGCAGCTTTCCGATATTCAAAGGGTTTACTCCCATCCTCAGGGGCTTTCCCAGTGCAAGCCGTTCCTGGAAGAGCACAGGGGATGGAAACAGATTCCGCTGGAAAATACTGCGGTAGCGGCAAAGCGGGTGGCAGAGGAAGGGGACAAGAGCCAGGCGGCTATTGCCAGCGCGTTTGCAGGGGAGCAGTTCGGCCTGCAGGTGCTGGCAGACAAGATTTATCTGAATGAGGCAAATTCCACCAGATTTATTATCATCACAAATCAGAGGATTTTCCGCAAGGATGCGGATAAAATCAGCATCTGCTTCGAGCAGCCCCACACGAGCGGAAGTCTTTACAATATGCTTTCGCACATTATTTATAATAACCTGAACATGACAAAGATAGAATCCCGTCCTATAGAGAAGCGGAACTGGGAATATCGGTTTTTCATTGATTTTGAAGGGAATCTCAATGACAGTGCGGTGAAGAATGCGCTTCGGGGTATTCGTGAAGAGGCAAAAAGCATGAAAATCCTGGGGAATTATTAGCGAGGGTGAAAGAATTTGAAATGTTACAATTATTTAAGAAAGACGAAGGATGATGTCGATATGAGAAAAATGACAAAAAGAGAGCAGCTTGTCCTGTACAGGTCTGTGGAAAAAGATAAGCTTTTAGCAAAGATGGAGAGCGTAATGCTCCAGTATGACGAGTACAATAAGGAGGATGACTGGATCTACTGGGAGACGAACACTGCCCTCGGGGATTACTGTTCCTGCATTTATGAGCTGATTGAGCGCACGGCCGGCTATGGATTCTATGGAAATCTGTGGCATGCTTACCTTACCCATTTGCTGGTGAATGATGAGAATGTATTCAGCAGGGCATGCGAAATCAGGGGCGCGGTGGAAGGAAGCGTGAATGGACTGGCTGAGCATGATTTTGAACTGTTTAAGCAATGGTATGACTATGATTTTGCGGCTCTGGAGGATGCGCTTGGACTTCAGCTTTATCCGGTGATTTCCAATTATCAGAATGCCAATGAAGAGAGCAGGGTATTCAACCACCGAATCCGCGACCGCATCTGTGAGCTGAGCCGGAAGCTGGGGGCGGCTTCAGATATCCGGGAGTTTAAGGGGTATATTGAGTCCTTTTATAAAGACTTTGGCGTAGGGAAACTGGGGCTGCATAAGGCATTCCGCATTGCCCATACAGAGGAAGGCGCCGAGATTGTGCCGATTACGAATATCACCCATGTCCATCTGGACGATTTGGTTGGGTACGAGATTGCAAAAGAAAAGCTGATTGCCAATACTGAGGCTTTTGTGCAGGGAAGGCGGGCGAATAACTGTCTGCTGTTCGGGGATGCCGGAACGGGAAAATCTTCCAGCATAAAAGGCATTTTGAATCAATATTATGAACAGGGACTCCGGATTATTGAGGTCTACAAGCATCAGTTCCGGGACTTAAATGATGTGATTTCCCAGATTAAGAACAGGAACTACCGCTTTATTATTTACATGGATGATTTGTCGTTTGAGGAATTTGAAACAGAATATAAATACCTGAAAGCAGTGATTGAGGGAGGATTGGAGAAAAAGCCGGAAAATATACTGATTTATGCCACGTCAAACAGGAGGCATCTGATTAAGGAGGAGTTTTCCGATAAAGAAGGAAGGCGTGATTTGCTCCACGCTTCTGATACGGTGCAGGAAAAGCTGTCCCTGGTTTCAAGGTTCGGCGTTCAGATTTTCTTCTGCGCGCCGGATAAAAAAGAGTACCAGAATATTGTTAAGGTATTAGCTGAAAGGCACGGAGTGTCTATGCCAGAAGAGGAACTTCTGCTGGAAGCGAACCGCTGGGAACTGAGCCACGGAGGACTTTCCGGCAGGTCGGCACAGCAGTTTATTGACTTTTTGCTGGGGCAGCGGTAGCCGTATATCTGTTAGGAGAAGAAAGCCGGATGGGGGCGGTATGCCTGGGAGATGGCGAAAAATAAAAAGGAAGAGGAGGGATTTCATGCAGTACAAGATATTTGCGGCGATTAACATTGGGTCGTATGAAGTAGAGATGAAAATTTTTGAGCTGTCGAAATCGAAAGGTATGCGGGAACTTGACAGTGTGCGGCAGATTCTGGAGCTGGGAAAGGAAGCCTATGCGGACGGGAAAATCAGCATGGAGAAAATAGAGAGCCTGTGCATCCTGCTCCAGTCCTTTAAGACGATTATGGAAGGATATAAGGCGGACGCTTATCGTGCGTGCGCTACGAGTGCGGTGAGGGAGACGAAAGGCCGGGTAATTATCCTGGATTATATTGAGAAAAAGACAGGGCTGAAAATCGAGGTGCTCAGCAACTCGGAACAGCGCTTCCTGGACTACAAATCCATCGCTTCCAGTGAAAATGAGTTTAACAAGATTATCCAGAAAGGTACGGCGATTATTGACGTGGGAGGCGGGAGCGTTCAGTTTTCCCTGTTTGATAAAGACAGGCTGATCAGTACCCAGAATATCCGTATCGGTAACCTGCGGCTGCGGGAGCGGGTTGAATCATTCGGAAGGAATATCACGCACATGGAGCGGGTGATTGATGAGCTGGTAAACAGTGACCTGGCGAGCTTTAAGAAAATGTACTTAAAGGAGCGGGAAATTAAGAACTTGATTGTGGTGGGGGACAACCTGCGTGATGTGGCAAAGGAACCGTCTATGACAAGGGAAGCATTTATGGAGCTGTATACACTCGTCACAGAGTATTCGCTTGACGAGGCGGCAGAACGGCTGGATGTTCCGGTAGAGAGTGTGCACATGCTGATTCCGTCCCTGGTTATTCATAAATGGATTATTGAAGAATGCGGCGTGGAAACGGTGTGGCTGCCGGGATTTCATCTGAGCGACGGTATCGCATATGAGTATGCGGCGCAGAATAAGATTATTAAGACAGGACATGACTTTGAAGGGGACATTATCGCTGCAGCGAGAAATATGGCAAAACGTTATATGTGCAACAAAAACCATATCCGTATGCTGGAGGAAGTTTCCCTGGAGATTTTTGATAAAATGAAGAAACTTCACGGGCTGGACGCCAGGAAGCGCCTGTTGCTGCAGATTGCGGCAATTCTTCATGGATGTGGGAAATATATCAGCCTTGCGAATGTGGCAGAGTGTTCTTACAGTATCATTATGGCGACGGAAATTATCGGGCTGTCCCACTCAGAGCGGGAAATCATCGCGAATATCGTGCGGTACAACACGCTGGAATTTGAAGATTTTGAGCAGATGTGCGGCGAGGGGGGCATCACAAAGGAAGAGTATTTGACAATTGCCAAGCTGACGGCTATCCTGCGGGTGGCAAATACGCTGGATCGGAGCCATCGGCAGAAGCTTAAAAATATCAGGATTGTGCTGGGGGAGGAAGAACTGGTTATCCGGGTCGAGACCCCGGAGGATATTTCCCTGGAGCAAGGGCTGTTTCCTGAGAAGGCAGACTTTTTCCGGGAAGTGTTCAGTATACGTCCGGTGATTAAGAAGAAAAAAACAGGATAAGGAGGCAGGGGATTATGTTAGAGAAGGCAGATTTTTTGAAATCTGAGCATTACAGGAACAGGGAACTGAGCTGGCTGAGTTTTAATGAACGCGTACTGAATGAGGCCAGGGATAAATCAATCCCACTTTTTGAGAGGCTGAAATTTTTAAGTATCACTGCCTCTAATCTGGATGAATTTTTCATGATCCGTGTAGCTTCCCTGAAGGACATGGTTCATGCGAAATATACAAAAAAAGATATTGCAGGTTTGACTGCATCGGAGCAGCTGGATGTTATATTGACAGCTACTCATGAACTGGTAAACCTGCAGTATTCCACATATAACCGTTCGCTGATCCCGGCGCTGAAACAGCAGGGAATGAAAGTAGTTACAGAGCATGAGAAACTGTCAAAGGAGCAAAAAGCTTTTGTGGACAGGTATTTTGAGGAAGATATCTATCCGGTTCTGACGCCCATGGCGGTGGATTCTTCCCGGCCGTTTCCGCTTATCCGAAATAAATCGCTGAACATCGGAGCGCTGATTTCAGAAAAAGGCGAAGGAGGCGAATATGATTTTGCCACGGTACAGGTGCCGGGCGGGCTGCCGCGTATCATAGAGCTGCCCCGGGGCAAGGAGGGAGAGCGCCGTGCAATCCTTCTGGAAGAAATTATTGAGAGAAATATCGGGAAGCTTTTCCTGAATTATGATGTGATCTGCGCCCACCCGTACCGTATCATGAGGAATGCAGATTTAACGATTGATGAAGATGAAGCGGCTGACTTGCTGAAAGAGATCCAGAAGCAGTTGAGGAAACGCCAGTGGGGCGAGGTGATCCGTCTGGAAGTAGAAGAGGGAATGGATGTACGCCTTTTAAAAATATTGAAGAAGGAATTTGCCATCAAAGACCCGGATATTTTCTATATCAACGGACCGTTGGATTTGACATTTCTGATGAAAATGTACGGAATGGAGGGATTTGACAAATACAAAACACCGCAGTATCAGCCGCAGCCGGTGCCTGCGATGATGACGGATGATGACATTTTTACCCAAATCCGTACAGGAGATATCTTGCTGCACCATCCGTATATGACTTTTGACCCGGTAGTGAACTTTGTGAAACAGTCGGCGAAAGATCCTGATGTGCTGGCAATTAAGCAGACGCTTTACCGCGTCAGCGGGAATTCTCCGATTATTAAAGCTCTGGCACAAGCGGCTGAAAATGGAAAGCAGGTATCGGTGCTTGTGGAACTGAAAGCAAGATTTGACGAAGAAAATAATATTATCTGGGCAAAAATGCTGGAGAAAGCGGGCTGTCATGTGATTTACGGGCTGAAAGGGCTGAAAACACACAGCAAGATTACGCTGGTTGTCAGGAGGGAAGAGGATGGTATACGCCGTTATGTTCACCTGGGAACGGGAAACTACAATGATTCTACAGCGAAGCTTTATACAGACTGTGGGCTGCTGACATGTGCAGAGCCGATTGGGGAAGACGCTACGGCGGTATTTAACATGTTGTCGGGATATTCGGAGCCTAAGAGCTGGAATAAGCTGATTGTGGCGCCCATCTGGCTGCGGAAGCGTTTTCAGAAACTGATTGAGAGGGAAACCCAGAATGCCAGGGAGGGAAAAGAGGCGCATATCATTGCGAAGATGAATTCCCTGTGCGATAAGGAGATTATTGCGGCGCTTTATGAAGCGGGGGCGGCAGGGGTAAAGATTGAGTTGATTATACGCGGTATTTGTTGTTTAAAGACAGGAATTCCCGGAATCAGTGAAAATATTTCCGTGCGTTCCATTGTGGGGAATTTCCTGGAACATGCCCGTATATTTTATTTCCTGAACGACGGCCAGGAAGAGATTTACATGGGAAGTGCGGACTGGATGCCGAGAAATCTGGACAAGCGCGTGGAAATCCTTTTTCCGGTAGAGTGCGAAAAACTGAAAAAAGAGGCGCGCCACATTTTGGATGTACAGCTGGCGGATAATGTGAAAGCTTCCGTGCTCCAGCCGGACGGCAGGTATGAGAAAATTGATAAGCGGGGAAAAGCGCTGGTATCTGCGCAGGATTTCTTCTGCGAGGAGGCAGTGGAGCGGGCGAAAAAGCCCGAACCGCACGAGGCAGAGCGGATATTTATTCCGGCAGAACCAATAGAATAGGACTTCTGGGATATAGTAAGATGAAGTGAGAGAATATCCTGTATTTATGAGCATAGCCCGTAAGAGGGGAAAAGGAGTAGCGACATGTCGGATGATAAGAAAATAGATGATGAAATTATAGAAGAAGTGGCAGATATGGAAGAGGAGGGAGAGCAGGATGAGTTCGAGGACGTCTGTTTTATGTGCCGCCGTCCGGAGAGCAGAGCCGGGGGAATGATACGCATTGCAGAAAACATTCATATTTGTGCGGAATGCATGCAGAAAGCTTTTGATTCTATGGGAGGAGGCCAGTCGCCGTATGCAAATATTGACTGGTCAAAGATTCCCAATATGCCGAATATTGGCATGATAAATTTAGGGGATTTGGCAAATCAGGTTCCCAAAAAGCAGAAGGTTAAGAAGAAAAAGAAGAAGGAAGAAGAGGAGCCGAAGAAAGTTCTGGATATCAAAGCGATTCCGGCGCCTCACAGGATTAAAGAAAGCCTGGATGACTATGTCATCGGGCAGGAACACGCGAAAAAAGTGATTTCTGTTGCAGTGTACAATCATTATAAAAGAGTTGCGACGGATACGGTGGACAGTATTGAGATTGAGAAGTCGAATATGCTGATGATAGGACCTACCGGAAGCGGGAAAACCTATCTGGTAAAGACGCTGGCGCGGCTTTTGGATGTGCCACTGGCGATCGCAGATGCTACGTCTCTGACGGAGGCCGGGTATATTGGCGATGATATTGAGAGCGTAGTGTCCAAATTGCTGGCTGCCGCGGGGAATGACGTGGAGAAAGCAGAGCAGGGAATTATTTTTATTGATGAAATTGATAAGCTTGCAAAGAAAAGAAATGCGAACCAAAGGGATGTGAGCGGCGAGTCGGTGCAGCAGGGAATGCTGAAGCTTTTGGAGGGAAGTGAAGTGGAAGTGCCTGTAGGGGCAGCCAGCAAGAATGCTATGGTACCTATGGCTACTGTGGATACAAAAAATATATTGTTTATCTGCGGCGGAGCATTTCCCGGATTGGAAGATATTATAAAAGAAAGGCTGAACAAACAGGCGTCCGTAGGATTCAAGGCGGATTTGAAAGATAAATATGACGATGACCCTGCGCTTTTGGAAAAGGTATCTGTAGAGGATATTCGGAAGTTCGGAATGATTCCGGAGTTTATCGGGAGGCTGCCAGTTATTTTTACACTGCAGGAGTTGACAGAGGAGATGCTGGTGAAGATTCTCAGGGAGCCGAGGAATGCCATTTTGAAGCAGTACCAGAAGCTGCTGGAGCTGGACGAGGTGAAATTGAGCTTTGAAGATGGCGCGTTAAAAGAAATTGCCAGGAAAGCACGGGAGAAGGATACCGGCGCCAGGGCATTACGGGCGATTATCGAAGAGTTTATGCTGGACATTATGTATGAGATTCCAAAGGATGACAATATAGGGAGCGTCACGATTACAAAAGAGTATATAGAGGGAAAAGGCGCACCGCGGATTCAAATGCGGGGAGTACCGGCATTGGAGGGATAAGATGATTTACCTTTTCATCATGGGCGGGATTTTTGCAGCGGATTGCTTTTTAAAATGGTGGATAGAGAAGAAACCGGATGATTACGGACAGGAAATCTGGGGTGGGCGCATTCTGCTCCAGAAATCCCATAACCGGGGAGCTATGTTGAACTTTATGGAAGGAAAACGGCAATTTGTGGCTGGGATTTCCGTCGGAATTACGATTGGGACAGCTGTTGTATTTGCCGCGCTGCTGAGGAGAAAAGGGGAATATGTATACAAGGCCGCCTTGGCATTTGTTCTTGGTGGAGCGTTAAGTAATGTATTCGACAGGATAAAGCGTCATTACGTGGTGGATTATTTCAGTTTTTGTGCGAAATATGAAAGATTGCGTAGAATCGTGTTTAATCTTGGGGACATTTTCATTTTCCTGGGGGCGTTTCTTGTATTTTCCAGACGTATTTTGAAAAATCTCTGAATACATAAGTTGACAGCTCTTGTCAAAAATGGTAAGCTGAACTGTAACATATCGGAGAACCGTGAAATTCCGAGAGTGTGGAAGCAGAAAGCGAAGGTTTGATAGGAGAAAGTTTATGGATCAGATGCAGGAAGAACAATTTACTAAAACACTGCTGGCCTTAATGGACAAGGCGAAACAGAAGAAAAATATACTGGAGTATAGTGAGATTAACGACGCCTTTGCCGGGATGGAACTGGACGAGGAGAAGATGGATCTCATTCTGGAGTTTCTGGAAAAGCACAATATAGATATCATGCAAAATGGCGTGAAGGAAAATGGCGGGGAAGACTTGCTCATTGATAATGATGATGACGTCCTTCTCGTAGAGGAAGAAGAAGTAGAGCTGATTGATGATGTTGATGTGCTGGAGGGGGTCAGTACCGAAGACCCTGTGCGTATGTATTTAAAAGAAATAGGAAATGTGCCGCTGCTTACCACAGAACAGGAAGTAGATTTGGCAAAGCGCGTGGAAGAAGGCAGCGAAGAGGCAAAGAAAGCCTTGACAGAAGCAAATCTGCGCCTTGTAGTCAGTATTGCGAAAAAATATGTAGGCCGTGGTATGCCGTTCCTGGATTTGATTCAGGAGGGGAACATGGGGCTGATGAAAGCGGTTGATAAATTCGACTATACAAAAGGCTATAAATTCAGCACCTATGCGACCTGGTGGATTCGCCAGGCGATTACAAGGGGAATCGCGGACACAGGGAGAACCATCCGTGTCCCGGTACATATGGTGGAAACGATTAATAAGACCCTGCGTATGACGAGAACGCTTTTACAGGAACTTGGCAGAGAACCGACCCCGGAAGAAGTGGCAGCGAGATTAAATGTTCCGGTATCGCGTGTGCGTGAAGTGCTGAAGATTTCCCGGGATCCGGTATCTCTGGATACCCCGATTGGTGAGGAAGATGACAGCCATCTTGGAGATTTCATCGAGGATGATTCTGCGCTTTCACCGGCAGATTCTGCAGCGTTTTCCATGTTAAAGGAAGAGCTGGGCAACGCTCTGGAGTCTCTTACTGACAGGGAGCGCCAGGTGGTACGGCTGCGTTTTGGACTGCAGGATGGGCGTGCGCGTACACTGGAAGAAGTGGGGAAAGAGTTTAACGTGACAAGGGAGCGTATCCGTCAGATAGAGGCGAAAGCCCTGAGAAAACTGAGGCATCCTTCGAGGAGTAAACGGCTGAAGGATTTTCTGGTATAGAAAAGTCCCGCGGAGAACATGGTTTTCTGCGGGGCTTTTTACGCACGTATTCTGTGTTTGGGATTACAGGGAGTATATTAAGATTCCTGCAATGATAATAAGGTTTCCTGCAAGTTTTCCCTTCGTGATTTTCTCACCCAACAGGAAACGGGAGAGAAGCAGTACGAACACGTAAGTGAAAGTGTCGATGATGGAGCCGTATTTGTACGGTACCTGGGTGTAGGCATAAGTGTTCAGAAGCAGCACTCCAAAAAAGATGAAATAGGCTGTGATAACACGCCAGTTCAGATATTCGTAAATTCCACTTTTATGTTCTATGTTTGCGCTTTGTTTTAGTAAAATCTGTGAAGATGCGGAAAAGAAGGTTCCTACAAACATCAATAGCATAAATATTCTACTCATTTTTCTGTACCACCAATACTCCGATTAAAACTATAAGCATTCCAAAAAGATTATTCCAGGACAAGGATTCTTTGAAAATCAGCACGGCCCAGAGCTGCGCCCAGATTAGATATACGCTGCGGTGGGCGTATGCTGTGGAAAGCTCGAATTTCTTTATGATTTTTTGCCAGGCAAGGGCGTAAACTCCACAGTTTGCTATCATCAGAAACAGGAAAAGATAAAACATCCGCCCGGAAAGACCATATTTGCCGTACTGTATGGAGGCAAGTTTGGAGAAGATGCCTGTCAGTGAAAATAGCAGGATATTCAGATGAAGCTGCATGTAATTTTTCATTCGTTCCATAAGGTTTCGAGGTCAACTCCGTTCACTTTTATTGTCTGCCGTACGTGGGACATCATTTCGTCAAGTGCCTGTTCATCTGCCGTTTCTAAGATGACATGCCCGATGCGGCTTGTTCCATTCTGTACCTTTTCCACATGCGTCCCCACGGGATAATCAAGGGAGAGCGCGATGCAGCGGCGGCGAAGCTCGTCAAGCCGGGATTCATCAATATCTGTCAAGACTCCGTCGCAGCGGGAAAACAGCAGTTTTGCCATGCAGGGACGCGGACGTTTCATGGTGAAATCAGGCGGTTCGCCAAGAGCCTGGCAAATCATCTGCTTGTAATAGTCAAAACCGCAGTAAGTGGAAATTAATTCCGGGATGCAGGTTGCGCCGGCTCTTGCGCCAACCTCCAGAATATAGGCATGTCCGTCCCGTATCAGGACATCGGCATTTACCGCGCAGTTATCCATGCCGACGGCGGTAATGGCATGTTCCATCTGGAGCAGGATTTCGCATTCCAGTTCAGGGGTGCAGAAGTAAGGGAAGCAGTGCCCTTCAGGAAGCGTGACGCCGCCCGCAGTGTGGGTAAATTTCCCATGAGGAAGTAAAAAACGGATTTTTCCGTCTGAGATAAAACCGTCTACGCCAATTTCTTCTGCTTCTATGAAATGCTCTACCAGCACATAATCTTTTTTTGTAACATTTTTGGCTGCCTGCCAGGCTGCAGGAAGCTCTTTTTCGGAATTTACCCGGGTAATTCCCCGGCTTCCGGAGCTGTCTACTGCTTTTACGACGACAGGTGAAGAAAGCTTTTGGAAAATATCCCGGGCTTCTTCCAGGGAAGCAGCCGGAAAAGCTTCCGGAGTAGAAACCCCGCTGTCCAGAAAAGTACGTTTCATCAGAGATTTGTCCGTAACTGTCCGGGCGCAGGTTAAAGAAACGCCTGGGAGTCCCAGTTCTTCGCAGATGGTTCCCAAAGAGATAATTGCCACGTCGGTGCCGGAAGTACATACACCTGAAATATGCGCTTCTCTGGACAGTGCGGTGAGTTGCTGCGCATCTGTTGTATCTACCGCCCACACTTCATCTGCCAGGGCAAGTCCCGGGTAATTTCCGGCATAGCTGGCGGCAATTGTGTATAGCCCTAATTCTTTTGCTTTTTTTATCAGGGGAGCCTGGTAGACGCCGGCGCCCAGAACCAACAGCTTACGCATCGGTGTCCTCCTTGCCTTTATCAGTGATATTTACAGTTTCCCGTATGATATATTGGGGAGTATTGTTTATACAAAGCATAATTTTTCCCAGGTATTCGCCGATGATTCCCAGCACCAGCAGGACAAAGCCGAAGAACAAGAGCATGGCGCACATAATCGAAGCCCATCCCATCTGGGAACTGGGAGCGATGAGCTGGCGGATTAAGATTGCTACGAACCCTATGAAGCCCCCGAATGCAAAAAGAGAGCCAAGCAGAGAAGAAATCCTGAGCGGAATTACAGAGAAATTCCAGTATGCCATCCAGAGCCGTACCAGTTTGCGGAATGTATAATTGGAAGAACCTTGTTCCCGTTGGTGATGCTCAATCGTTACATCGGCAATATTGCTGGTGACCCGGTAGAAAATAGCGTCTATGTAAGGATTGTAGTTGGTATACTTGACAACTTCATCCCGCACCAGACGTGTGATTACCCAGTAATTGCTGGATACGATGTTCTTGGGGCGTCCCAGCAGGATACGGGAGGTCACTTTGTTGAACTTGCTGGAAAGATTTTTCAGGAAGGGATTTTTGCGTTTGGCATAATTGCCATAAACAAGGTCATACCCCTCCTGAATTTTGTCCAGCAGCTTGTACATCTGGGAAGGGTGCGTCTGGAGATCGTCATCCATTCCCACAATAAAATCACCGTCTGTATAGTTCAGCGCTGCCATCAGCGCATTGTGCTGTCCGAAATTCCGCGCCAGGTTGATGCCCCGGACGCAGGGATACTGTTCGGAAAGCTCTTTAATTTTTATGAAAGTGCCGTCTTTGGAGTAATCATTCACCAGAATAAATTCATAAGTGTACTGCGGCATTTTTTGAAATTCTGCTATGGTCAGTTCTACCACTTTGCGGATGGAATCCTGAGAATTATAGCAGGGGATAACAACAGATACTAACATGATAAGCTCCTCGTATTCAATAATGAAAAAAGTATAGCATAATTTTTCGGGAGGGACAACTGTTAAAAAGATTGAGATATCATATAGAAAATGTTATAATTTACATGATACCAGGGTTCAAAGGTCATGCGTTTCATGCTTGAATGAAAAAGCATGGCTTTGGAACCTATATCATACCAGGAAAGGGGCGTGAAGATAATGAAATGGAAAGTAAAAACGTTGATTTTTGTGCTGCTGGCGATTTTGGCTCTCCAGGCGCCGATGACTTCCCAGGCGGCGAAAAAAGTCAGAAAATCAAGTGCCACGGTTAAAATGGAGAGACTTGAGAAGAAAGTGTCGAAGTACATAAAGAGCAGCTGCCCGATTTCAGCAAATGGGCAGAAGGCTTCTACGGCATGGTCAGTGTATGTGAAGGATTTAAAAACGAAGAAGAGCTTCACTATCAATAAGAAATCCTTTTTCTCTGCCAGTACGATTAAGCTGTATGCTATGGCGGCGGCATATGATAAGGCAAAAAAGGGAAAACTTGCGATGAACTCATCTATAGAATCCCTGATTAACAGTATGATTACAGTTAGCAGCAACGACGCGTTTAATACCTTGTTTTATAAATATCTGGGAAAAGGGACGGTTAATAAATTCTGCAAGGCGAACGGATATAAAAAGACACAGCAATACAGACCTTGCGGCGTGGGGGACGAAAGCGGGCCAAAAGGAAATAAAACCAGCGCGGCAGACTGCGGGATGCTTTTGGAAAAGATATACCGCGGGAAAATGGTTTCCAGAGCTGCTTCGCAGAAAATGCTGAATTACCTGAAAAGGCAGACAATACGGACGAAAATTCCCCGAGGTGTTCCATACGGGATCCAGGTAGCAAATAAGACAGGGGAAGATGGGACGATCCAAAATGACGTGGCAATCGTATATGGAAAAAAGACAACATATATCATATGTGTATTTAGCAACACCAACAATCCGGGCAGGGCTTACAACTGTATAACAGAGATTTCACGTATGGTTTATAATGCTTTGAATTAGCACATTTTATAAAAGATTTGAATAGTTACCAGCCGGAAACGGCAGATACCTCACAATTTCCTGTGAGGTATTTTTTTGAAAAAAACGGAAATACTACACAAAAAGTATCACAATGAGAAAGGTGCGGAGAAAATGAGCCAGATGACAGGACAGCAAAGCATACAGTTTGAACGCGCGCCGCATATCATCAGTGCGGCTTCGGTGGTAGGGAAGAAAGAAGGGGAAGGGCCCCTGGGACACAAGTTTGATTTGATATGTGAGGACGCTATGTTCGGGGAGGATTCGTGGGAAAAGGCAGAGAGTACACTACAGAAAGAAGCGCTGCAGACAGCTCTGGGAAAAGTGAAACTTTTGCCTTCGGAAATACGGTATCTGTTCGGAGGGGATTTGCTGGGGCAGCTTATCGCCACTTCTTTTGGAGTAATGGATACAAACATTCCCATGTTCGGGCTTTACGGGGCGTGTTCTACCTGCGGGGAATCCCTGGCGCTTGGGGCTATGGCGGTAAATGCCGGATATGCAGACCATGTGGCGGCAGTTACCTCCAGCCATTTTGCCAGTGCGGAGAAACAGTTTCGTTTTCCTCTGGATTATGGAAATCAGCGTCCCCTGGCGGCAACGTGGACAGTCACAGGGAGCGGGGCGTTCGTTCTGGCAGTAAAAGGCGGACATGCCAGAATCACCGGGGTCACTCCGGGAAAAGTTGTAGACTATGGAGTAAAAGATTCTATGAACATGGGGGCATGTATGGCTCCGGCAGCTTGTGACACGATTTACCAGAATCTGATGGATTTCAATCGCCAGCCGGACGCTTATGACAAAATCATCACAGGCGATCTGGGGTATGTGGGACAGCGGATACTCATAGATTTGCTGAAAGAAAAGGGATTTGATATCAGCGGCGTCCATATGGACTGCGGCATCGAAATCTTTGACCGGGAAACCCAGGATACCCATGCCGGAGGGAGCGGCTGCGGATGTTCCGCAGTAACGCTGGCATCCATGATATTACCCAAAATAGAAAAAGGAAGCTGGAAACGGGTGCTTTTTGTCCCTACAGGCGCATTGCTGTCTACGGTCAGCTTTAACGAGGGGCAGAGCGTACCGGGAATCGCTCATGGCGTAGTGATAGAACATTGCTAGGAGGAAAAAGATGGATTATATTTATGCGTTTCTTGTAGGAGGTGCAATCTGTGCGCTTGTGCAGGTTTTAATGGAAAAGACAAAGCTGATGCCGGGGAGAATTATGGTGATCCTCGTGTGCGGCGGAGCGGTTCTTGGCGCGCTGGGACTGTATGAACCCTTCAAAGAGTTCGCCGGGGCCGGAGCCAGCGTGCCGCTGCTTGGATTTGGGAATGTGCTCTGGCAGGGTGTAAAAGAAGCCATTGATAAAGACGGTTTCATGGGAATCTATATGGGAGGATTTACTGCAAGCGCAGTAGGGATATCCGCGGCGCTGGTGTTTAGTTATCTGGCGAGCCTTGTGTTCCAGCCCAAGATGAAAGGGTAGATGCGGGGCACAGATTGCGGTTTGTCGGGGAGTTTACTGCTCACCCCAGACAGTTACAGAACCGATAGTGTTCTGTGTTTACGCCGGAAGTCTGCGGAACCGAAAGTTCCCATGTTTACGCCGTACGCCGGGAAGCCTGCCGCATATCCCACACGGACGGAGACAACGTTGCGGCAAACTAGCCGCTAACTCCGACTAATACGCTCAGGAGAGCCTTCGCGTATAAGTCTCCGTAAGCGTCGGATTTCGCCTCCACTAAAAACGTCTCCTGAGTGTCCGCTTAGAGATATGCGGCAGGCTTCCCGGCTGGACGGTGGCTGGCGTTGTGAGAACTGTACGGCTGTGAGAACTGTTCTGGCTATGGCGAAACTACGGACGGCTGGCGTTACGGGACTGTACAGCTACACGGACTGTTCCGGTTGTGGTAAAACTGCTGGCGACTTTCAGTGCACGGAACGCGCGCGCTGAAAACCCCGTTAGCGTTCCCGGTGTGTGCAGCAAATGTCGTAAAACATGGTTACACTGTTTCGCTCTACGCACCAGGCATATGCGGCTTGCGCGAACCGTCTGCTACGGTTAATGATACTGACTGGTGAAGCAGCATTTGCATACAATAACGTGATGGTACACAGAGCCATGACGTCTTGCACAGCCGCCAGTTCATGAAGCCGCTCATGCAAAACCACCATGCGTCTGGCCGACACATTACGCGGTTAAGCGCATACGAAGTCCCGTTTACCACGGCATGTATCAGAAAAGTCCACGCAGCCACACGCGGTACGTAGCGTCAGCCGTCACACAGCCGGGGCGCCTGCCATATATCCCTAAGCGGACATTTGGGGGACGCCCTTAGCAGAGGTGAGATCCACGATTTACGGAAACTTATGCGCGAAGGCTCTCCTGAGCGTATTTAGTTGTAGTTTGCGCGAGTGACGAGCCGAACGGGCAGGCTTGCATGCCC